>JAGLQR010000179.1 GCA_023136725.1 Candidatus Aminicenantota bacterium | reverse complement strand
GATTCGTATAGAGAATATACCGATGTCTGCCTGAGTGGATAGCCAAGAGAAATATTACCTTTTCCTGTATTTTCCGGGAGGGAGTTGAGCGCAGGGAAGAGGAGGCTCTCGTCCGGCAGAACTACTGCGATATTTTCCGGTTTTTCGCCGGTGTCGAGAAGTTCGGTCAACTTGATCCCGCAATATTTAACCTGCCCGACATCAGATGTTGTCTCTATTATCTCTATCTTTTTTTCTCCGTGTAATCCATTATCGGGAGGTGGCATCATATCTTCCGGTCCGATCAGATCTTTGTTCTTTCTGAAAAAAGCACCGGCTTCCTGCTCAGTATCTTCTATGAAATATTTGTCTGCTTCTGAAAATATTTCGACTTTCCCCATCTCCTTCAGTTGGAGTAATATTGACTTTTCAGCACCGGAAAGTGCATTAAAGCCTGCAAAAATTATCTTTTCCCACCCTCTGTCTGTTATCAATCTGATATCTTCTGCTACTTTTCGAAAAGCCATCCCTTCGTATCCGGTGTGATGTAACTCCAGCGATTTCCTGAAAGGGAAATAGATATCTTCCAACTCGATCCAGAACTCCCTATAATCTTTCTTGATCTCCGGATTGTTAAATGGTTCCGGGTCTTCGAGGCCGTGGAGATCTTTGAGTGCTGTGAAAAGTTGTTCTGTATCAGCCAGCCCCTTGTCGATCTCATTAAGGTCGGAGATTATTATCTTGCCTGTCTGGAAAAAATTTTCCATCGAGATGTTCTTTTCGGGAAACACTTCCCTATACACATTATAAAGTCCAAATATCAGCTCATATGATTCCGGGATCTCGAGGCCGGAACACTCCCTTACCAGGTCGTTAATAGAAAATATCTGAGGTGACCATAACGGTACAGGTGATAGTGAGGTGAGATTATTCCTGAAATATACGGCAGACCTTTTGTTGGGGAAAACAAAAGCTATATTTTTAATATTTTCTCCATACTCATTGAAGTACCTTGAGGCGATATTCTCTAAAAATCCTTTATCCTTTTCCACCGGTTATACCTCTCTTATACTCATTGAGCTTAAATAGAAGATCATACCTCTGACATCTCTGTATCCCATATCTTTGATCAGAGATTTATACTCCTCCACCTGGACAATATCTGAATCCTTCTCCATGCCTGTTTTAAAATCTATTACTATTGCAGAATCACCGGAGATTATTACTCTGTCAGGCCGGAATGTCCCTTTTTTTGATAAAATTGGCTGCTCGGCCAGAAATTCCCCGTCCCCGTAAAACCACTCTTTAACCTCTTCTATCTCAAACATTTTTCTGATCCGGTCTCCGATCTCCTCCGATTCTTCTTTTGTTATCCGACCGGAATAGACCATCCTGTTTAGGATATTCTCAGGTGTGACCTCCTCTCTTATCTCAGAGAGAATCTCGTGGATCAGAATACCCCGGTCTGTTTTTTTCAGATCATCCTCCGGAGTGAGGGCCCAGAACTTCTCTGATCTCTGACGGATGGTGATCTTTCCGCTCCAGCGGGTAGATAAAAGTTCTTTATCTTCTATTGTTTCGGTTTTCCTTTCTACCGGTTTAGAGTCAACTTTTTTTAATAATCCTTTTTCAAATAATCCATTATTATTTTCTTCAAAATAATCTGATCCTGAAATATCTCTCAAAAACCTCAGGTTCTTGTACTTATCACCCTTCAGCTCTTTATCTTCAGCAAAAATGAAGAGGGCATCTTTTGCTCTGGTGCAGGCGACATAGAAGAGGTTCAGATCATCCAGTTCAGCCCTGAAATTTTCTTCCATCCACTCTTCGGAGAAAAGAGTGGAATCGAGAGATTGGTTCTTTTTGATGAAATATGGAGGCGGGTAGCTATCTATGGATATCTCAGAATCTTCGGGATTGAGCCACAGGTTACCGCCCGGTTTCTCCTTCCAGTCGGAATAAGGGATAATAACAACAGGGAATTCCAGCCCCTTTGCTTTATGGATAGTCATCAATGTAACGCCCTCACTGTTTTCCGGAGTGGGGACGCTATAGTCTGTCCCGTACTCCTCCCACCATTCGAGGAATCCGGATATCCCTCCACCCTCTTTTGTAGAATAGTCTTTTACCATATCGAGGAAAGCGGTCAGAAATCCTGAGGAAGAATATTTAAGAGATCTCTTCAGGTCAAATATCCTTATCAGTTCTTCTGTCGCTTCATAGATGGGAAGGCGTAGGATCAGGTTTCCCGACTCTTTGAATTGTTTGACACAACCGGGGAGTGTTGTACCTTCATTATCAAAAAAGTATAACTCGGTTAATTTTTCATTCCAGATATCTTCTTTGAAATATTTTTGTATGAAGAATAATATATCTGCAAGGACAGGCTTTAAGGCGTTGTCTCCGGTGAACTTCAATAGGTCGATCATAAATAGTGCAACCGGATTGTTGTGGAGGATCAGAAGTTCCGGAGTGATGATGCTGATACCGGAGGAGACCAGATGGTTCGCTATCTCCCTCCCTGTCTTTTTTTT
This sequence comes from Candidatus Aminicenantota bacterium, assembly GCA_023136725.1. Classification (GTDB taxonomy): domain Bacteria; phylum Acidobacteriota; class Aminicenantia; order UBA2199; family UBA2199; genus UBA647. Next base: position 2,020 of record JAGLQR010000179.1, on the reverse strand, counting down.
TCTGGTAAGGACAGCAATATCTGATAGTGAAAATCCGGAATCCACACACTCATCTACAATCACTTTAACTCTTTCCGGTATTTCCTTTTCCTTAGGAGTTATGAACCTTAAAGATACAAATCCTCCGACTCCACCTTTACAATTCTGAACAGGTTTGCTGTAAATTCTTGAAAGAAATTCATTGGGCCCTTCATACTTCTCTGCAGACTTGAACAATCTGTTGTTGAACTCAACAACATTCTCCCTGCTTCTGAAGTTGTTCGGGAGATCCTGAATATCAATTCCTCCCCATGGTCTGAACTGCTCATGGATATCTCTATCCATAATATCTGTTTCACCACCCCTCCATCTGTAGATAGATTGTTTCAGGTCACCAACGCCGAGGCTGGTCTTCTCTTCCGAGATACTGTTCTCAATAAGGGGGAAGAGGCTGTCCCACTGCATCCGGGATGTGTCCTGGAACTCATCTATCATAATATTTTCAAAACTGTCCCCAAGGATATAATAGATGAAAGGGATATCCCCCTCCTTTATTATTCTGTGGACATTTTTGGTCAGATCGTAGATGGGGACAACATTATATTCAGATTTGTACTCGTTCAGATATTCCCTGATCTTGCCTATCAGCCCGAGTAGATAAATATTTTCAAATACAAAATAGAGGGTGATCATAGTTTTGAACTTTCCATCTTTCAGGGTGACCATCTGGTTATGGACCCTGTCCAATTCTTCCGAGACACTTTCAATCTTTTCCCTTGTATCTTTATCCATGGTTTTTGTGGTCCATGAACCTTTACGGAAATTTGTGTCTGCCATGTCACTGAATTTTTTGAATTGATATTTTTCCAGTCTGGATACTTTAACAATGTATGCAGCAGCTCCATTTCCTTTGTTTGAGTATTCATAATGGGGGACACCGGAGGACTCGATTATCTTTGCACCCTCTTTTGACAGGGTTATCACCTCTTCCATGAACTCTGAGAATTTTTGCTTCAGTTCACCGGCAATTTTAAGAAATGTTTCAGGGGTCAACTCAGATAGCATTTCGAGCTGTGTCTCTTTTTTCTCCCTGTTTATCTCTGACAACATTGATGTGATATTTGTTTCTACATTCCACGACTGGCCTCTGCGGATCTTATCGAATACAAACTCGAGTATGATCCTGGTTGTGTCGGGATCGGCCCCGATATCTGAAAATATATTCCCGGTAATGAAATTGTTCATTCTGTTCAGATTCAATTCGACATCGAACCCTGCAGGGATATCTGTCTCATATGTGAATGACCTTACGAGCCGGTTAATAAAACTGTCTATTGTTGTAACTGCAAAATTCGAATAATTGTGAAGTATCTTTTTAAGAACCTTTCCGGCCTGTTGTTCGATGTTCCTGAGGGTTTTATCTTTATCTAGGAGGTTCTTTTTGAGCTCTTTATCTTCCCCTTTCGAGAGGGATTTCAAGGAACTGAGTATCCTCTCTTTCATTTCGGCAGCGGCCTTATTTGTGAATGTTATTGCAAGGATATGTTTGAAGTTGTCCTTCCTGCCGCTCTTCAATGCAAGGGAGAGGTATTCAAGAACAAGCTGATAGGTCTTCCCTGATCCTGCAGATGCCCTGTAATTGATAAAGGTCAAATCATCCCCTCCGGAAAGATTATATCACCCTCAACTAAATTTTAAATTACAGAGTCAAGATTTTCTGCAGAAAGGGACAAAAGGGGACAGACACCTTTTGGTTTGATTGACCGGGAGGTGATTTAATAGTATTCTGAGGACATGCTTAGAATATTTGCGGGGATATATAAAGGACGGAAGTTGAAGTCAGCGGAGACCCCTGATGTGCGCCCTACGACTGCAAAAGTCAAACTCTCTTTTTTTGACATTATACAAGACAAGATCAGGGAGAAGATATTTCTGGATGGTTTTGGTGGAAGCGGAAATATAGGAATAGAAGCTCTCTCCAGGGGTGCGGAATATGTTGTATTTATAGATATCCTTCCGGATTCAATCAAGCTTCTGAAGA
>JAGLQR010000178.1 GCA_023136725.1 Candidatus Aminicenantota bacterium | reverse complement strand
GCCCTCGGTGTACATCCCATGGTCACTTTCTTTATGGGAAAGAGCAAATTTCCCATCGAATCACTGGCAGTCCTTCCGGTTATCAACTCCCTCATCTTTGTATTCAGGAGTCTGGGCTTATCCTATCAGGAAGTGATCATTGCTCTTCTCGGAATGAATGAAAAGAATTATGAAGGGATAAAAAGATTCGCTTTCTATCTCGGAACATTTCTCTTTGTAACTCTTTCCCTGATACTCTTCACACCGGCCCTCAGTATCTGGTTCAATAAAGTTTCAGGGTTATCATTTGAACTTGCTGAATTTTCTATCCTTCCCGCCCGTATACTTGTAATTCTACCGGTCCTGACACTACTCATATCTTTTCAAAGATCATTGCTTGTCCATTCAAAAGAGACAGGACCGATCAAGGGAGCTTCGCTTATCGAAATAATCATGATCATATTTACTTTATATATAACTGTAGCGCAGTTCAGATTGCCCGGTGCCATCGCCGCAGCCATCTCCTACACCGTAGGCCGCCTCTTCGCAAACTCCTACCTCCTCCCCTCCCAATTAAAAGCAATTGATTACTTAAAAAAAAGATAACCCAACTCGGCCATCAGCCTTCAGCATCCAGCCTCAGCCAAAAGAACCAGCAGTCATTCCGCCATAGATAGCAAAAGTGCCTGTCCCTTTTTGTTCTAATAATTGATTCTAATGAATAATTTTTTCTCGTAAATCAAAAACTTTCAAGGGATAGATCTCTGCCAACAGTGAAATAATCCTGTCAGCAATAACTCGATGTCCTGCCGGGCTCGGGTGATTCCCTTTAACATCCTCTAAAAGTACCTCCCATCCTAAGTAATAATTCATAAAATCACCATATATATCAACACATAGAAGTTTTTCCCTTTTTGACATTGTAGTAAGACTTTTATTCAGCTCTTCTGTTTTTTCCTTAAAGAACTGAATGCCGCTGAGATATTGTTTTTGTGGCGGGATCGTAATGTATACAGGAAGTAATCCAAATTCGTTTTTTGCAATTTCATAAATTTGTTTGATGTTTTCACACGTGCTTGAGCATGAGAAACTACCATTTACAACATCATTTGTACCAAACATGATCAAGCAAATATATGCATTAATGCCCTCGAAGTCTTCTCTCATTCTCAAAAGTCCTTTATAGGAAGAATCTTTATTCACGCCAAGATTAACACCTTCTGTTTTGCGGAAATTATCACTTAGGAACTCTGCAACCCTTGACCAATAAGTCAGTTCCGGATGATAGGAGTCCTCGAGGTCATTCATTCTGATCTTTCCCCATGTGATACTATCTCCAAAACCAATCAAATACTTTAGTGAATCAGAAGTAGCCGTTCTTTGAGTTCTTTTTTTTAAGTATGCATTTTTTTTCTTCTCCAATAGTCTCACGTTGAAATCATCAAGGGAAACAATATATAGAAAACTATTATTAATTGTTTCTGTCTCAAGATAAAAAGAAGAGTCTTCAGACAAATGAATGTTTTTTATTTTAATTGTTTTTTCATTCATATCAGTGAAAGTGATCCTTCTCATTTTTTTTCTAAAAAGATCGTACAGAAAGAGATCCTCATTATTCGAATTTTTGATTCCCCTGAAAATTATAACTCTAGGTTCAACACCACTGAAAATAATCTCCGTCTCTTTCGATATGAAACTGAATTTATCATCAATAACGATCTCGCTGTTATCAAGGAGAGAATTGTAGAAGATCATCCGGGAATCACCTCCTCTATAATTTATCCAGGTTACAAAAACTTCATCCCGGTTAACAAATGTTTTCGGAAACAAATTTTCACCAGAAAATGAAGAACTAAGATTTTTAACGCTTTCAGTATCAATCATGATATCGCTTCTTCCTACATCTAACTCAACCCAAACGGCACTAGCAAGATTCCTCAATCTGAACTTTGACTTTGAAATAACTATTCCATTAACACTTTGACACACAAGTATAAAGATAATAATAATTGTTGAAAATATCCTTTCCATCTCCCCTCCTGCCTGATTTTGCTTTCAGCAAACTCTCTTTATTCCGGTTTTATAATTTTGGGGAAATTATTTAAATAGCTTTAAATCCAATGTCATTTCTTTTCATATCTTGTCGCTATAAAAACTCCTTTTTGATAAAATATTTTCAGATATGGACAATTCAGATAAGTTATCTTCATGGAAAGAAATTGCTAATTATCTCGATGTTGAGATCAGAACCTGCCAGAGGTGGGAACGGGAAGCTGAGCTACCTGTTCACCGCTATACCAAAACATCCCATTCCCGTGTGTTCACAACCAGGATAGAATTGGACAAGTGGCTTAATAGATCAAACCCTCTTAACGAAAAAGAATCAAACAGCAATTTCAAATTCAAAAATCCCTTGATTTTTCTTTTGATCATATTGGCAATTGTGCCGCTCTTGTTCATGGCTTTTCATGCAAATGAAAACCCAGTTAACTTTAAAATTATTGGTAGTGAACTTATTATTCTTAATTCTAAAGGAGATGAACTCTGGAGATATGATACAGAAGTGGAAAATTTATGGCTTGACAATAAATACCGGAACCATTTTCAGCATAAGTATTTCAATGGTAAATATAATAAATTCCCTAAGATAATAATAAAAGATATAGATAATGATAAAAAGAATGAGGTCCTGTTCGGAATTCGGACAGAAGATAAAACAAATTGCGGGGAGATTTACCTGTTTGATCACAAGGGGAAAGTTCTGTGGAATTACAAACTTGGTAAAGAGATGCAATATGGAAAGGAGATATATTCAGGTGATTATGCTCCTACAGGAATTGACATATATGATCTCAACAATGACGGTAAGAATGAGATTATAATAATTTCTGAGCACTTATTATATTTCCCGACAGAATTCATCGTTTTAAACTTAAACGGTGAAGAAAAAGGTTCATACTGGAATTCCGGAAGGATCGCAGATTACGCTTTCCATGACCTTAACAATGACGGGATTAAGGAAGTGATCCTGGCAGGGATGAATAATGAGTACAACAAAGGATGTCTCACCATTCTCAATTCTGATAAGATCTCCGGCTTTTCACCTCAGTTAAAAGATAATTATAAATACAGGAACTGGATCAAGGGATCAGAAAAATACTATTTATTATTACCAAGGACAATAATAGACAAGATGAGCCCTTCCAGAACTTATGCAAACAACATTATTGTGCTGAAAAATGGTTCTCTTTCAATTAAAATGTGGCCGAGTGGTGTCTATTTTGAATTTGATAATAATTTCAATATACTATCTGTAAACCTAAGTGATGCATTTATGAACAAAATGAAGACCACCCAGGAATTTATTAAAAATGAATTCTCCGCCGAAGAATATGTGAACGACATTAAAAAGGGAATCCAATATTTTAACGGCAAAGAATGGGTCCCGGAACCTGCATCCTCAAATCCGATACTATAAACCAAAAAGATACTTTAATAATTTCTTTTCTCCCCTTTTAGGGGGTCGGGGGGCCTCTCTAGAAAAGGAGAACAATGGGGACGGTGCTTGACATTTTGACATTTTAAAAAAATATGCCTGACCCACGATTTACATACTGCATTTGTGTAATTCTAAGCAATTGGATAGAATAACCCTTAATTGGTGAAACGGATCATTATGGATAATAAGACATTTGAGATAAGGGTAAGAGGTATTGTTCAGGGGGTCGGGTTCCGCCCTTTTATTTACAGGATCGCGAATGAATTATCGCTGGCTGGAGAAGTGCTGAACGATACTGAGGGAGTTCTGATCAGAATAAATGCAAAAACATTTGAAATTCCCGGAATTGAGATGAAGATCAGAGGTGAATCTCCTCCACTTTCAAAAATAGACTCAATAGAGACTAAGGAAATAAAGCATAGAACTTTCACAGGTTTTAAGATTGTTGAGAGTGAGATCACAGGGCAGAAGAGTGCATTTATTCCGCCGGATACAGCGATTTGCGAAGACTGCAGAAGAGAACTTTTTGATAAAAACGATCACCGTTATAAATTCCCATTTATTAATTGTACTAATTGCGGCCCCAGGTTCAGTATTATCCGGGACATCCCCTACGACAGGAAACAGACATCGATGCATAAATTTCCCATGTGTAGTAAATGCCAATCCGAATATGAGGACCCGTCCGACAGAAGATTCCATACCGAACCGACATCCTGCCCGGTATGCGGGCCACGCTATTTTCTGTATGATAAAGATCGGAAACTCCTTGCAGAACAAACAGACAAAATAATTTCAATGTGCTCTGAATATCTGAAAAATGGAAAAATAGTGGCGATCAAAGGAGAAGGCGGATATCACCTCGCTGCTGATGCAGAGAATAACGATTCAGTCAGAGAATTAAGGGAAAAAAAACAACGTCCTTTCAAACCTTTTGCTTTAATGGTCAGAGATCTTAATATTGCGGAAGAATTTCTTGAAATATCCGAAGTGGAGAAAGGACTCCTCCTGGAAAGGGAGAGGCCTATCGTAATACTGAAAGAGAGGAAAAAGAGAGTATCTGATCTTGTTGCACCGGGATTGACCCATCTCGGAATAATGCTTCCCTACAGCCCGCT
>JAGLQR010000177.1 GCA_023136725.1 Candidatus Aminicenantota bacterium | reverse complement strand
TTCTCGTTTACAGCATCAAGAAATGCAGTACTGACAATATTAACCGGAAGGATCTTAACCAGATCAAGGCATTTTTCCCTCATTAGTATAGCAATATCTTTCCTGCTCTTTTCGAGGTTTTCTGAAACTTTTACAGGAGATCCGAAAGATATATACACATCTTTTATATGTTTCAACATTTTTAAAGAGTCCAGAACCTTTAAAGTCCTCGGTTTATCGGAATCAAAATCTACAAGCTCCCTTGCCTCTCTGATGACCGAATAGTCGCAGTTGAACGGGATGATATATGTATCGACCTTTTCAACACCCTTGATATTTTGATCAATTGTATCTTTGCTCTTCTCATATTCAAGCAGTGCATCAAATGCTGTCGGGAAGAACCCCCCGTATTCACCTGTTCTCGGAATACTTGTCCTTGTCCCTTCGGGAAAGAGGAGGACATCTTTTCCATATGCCATGAAGCTGTACATGTTGCTTTTAAGCTCCTTTGCTGACTCAACTATCTCCCTTCTTGATTTTCCCCTTTTCACAAGAAAAATACTTGTATTTTTTGCAAGAGTTACAAAAAGTTTTCCTTTTATAAGATTGTCTCCCATACCGACTACCGGTATTGGAAGTCCGCTCTTATCCAGTGCGGAGAGCATGCCTGATGTTTCCCAGAGGCTCCTGTGAAAACCTGTATAGAGAAATGCTGACCCCCTGTTTTTCAGGGCGATCAGGTCATCAGTAAATTCAACATGAGCATGGGTAAGGCTCCTATACCCCCAGTTTGAAATTATTCTGGCCACGAAGAAGGTTAAACCACGTCGTTTTAGAATGTCTCGCTTTGGTAAAAGTTCCATTATGATCCCTCTAATCTCGATTATAGCACCTTTGCTGTTCCAATGTAAAACAGAGATAATTATTGAATTTAGTATGAATTGGGAGTATAACGAAGTTATGAAAGATAATAATATTATACTTTACTCACATGGAGCCTGTAATGAAGTTACAGGTTCAAAACATTTTATTAAATACAATGGAAAAACAATTCAGATAGATTCCGGAATGTTTCAGGGGAAACGGGCGGAATCCTATGAGAAGAATCACAGCCTTCCATTTGACCCGTCAAAAACAGATTGCATCCTTTTGACTCATGGACATTTTGATCACTCCGGCGCACTGCCTGTTATGGTGAACAATGGATTTTCCGGAAATATTTACTCAACTCCTGCAACAAGAGATATTGCTAATATTATTTTGTTCGATAGTGCATACATACAGCAGAAGGATAGTGAATATCTGAGAGAAAAAGCCATGAAATATCCTGATCGGAATCTGAAAATTTATGAACCACTCTATGATTCTGCGGATGTTATTAAAACCCTGCAGCAATTTGTTACCATTAATAATCGACGGGAATTCACCCCTGTTGATGGTTTTAAGGCCGAATTTTTTGATGCAGGCCATATCCTCGGTTCATCTATGATTTGTTTAACTGTCGGAGAAGGATTGAGAATCGGATATTCGGGAGATCTCGGGAGAAAAAATCTGCCGATCATAAAAGATCCGGAAACAATGCATGATCTGGACTATCTGGTACTTGAAGGTACTTATGGTGACAGGCTTCATGAATCGGTTGGTTCCGGTAGCGAGAGGCTTGAAGGTATTGTAAAAAAAGTTGTAAAAACAGGGGGAAAGATCATAATCCCAGCATTTACGATTGAGAGGACTCAAGAGATAATATATATTCTTCACCTCCTGCAATTGGAAAACCGGATTCCGAGAATTCCGATCTATGTCGATTCTCCGATGGCTGTAAATGCAACATCCATATTCAAGATCCATTCCGAGTGTTTTGACAAAGAGACTTATGAAGATTTTACTTCCAACAACATCAACCCTTTCGGATTCGATAACATAAACTATGTTCAGTCGGTAAGAGAATCAAAGGAGATAAATTCCAAAAAAGGGCCGATGATCATTATTTCCGCCAGCGGAATGGCAGAAAACGGCCGGATTCTTCACCATCTTAAAAATAATATTGAGGATAAAAGAGCAATAATAACTATTGTCGGTTTTATGGCTGCACATACACTTGGGCGGAAGCTGGTGGAAGGAGAGAAGAGTATTAAGATATTCGGAAAGAACTATGCGGTAAATGCTGAAATCGAAAAACTAAACGCTTTCTCTGCTCATGCAGATTACAACGAGATCAAAGAGTGGGTGTCGGGTTATGATCTAAAAAGACTGAAAAAAATATTCCTTGTTCATGGTGAGAATAAAAGTTTGGTGAATTTAAGAACAGAACTACTCTCTATCGGTGTCAATAGTGTAGAAATAGTGGAGTATGGAAAAACTTATGGTATAAAGCCCTAAAGAGGAGAACAATGTTAGAGAATCTGAGCGGAAGGTTCAATAAAGTATTCAAATATTTAAAAGGTGAAGTAAAGATCACCGAGGAAAATATTGAGAAGGCACTGAAAGAGATTAAATTATCACTTCTTGAAGCAGATGTAAATTTCAGAGTTGTTAAAGAGTTTATCGGCAAAATAAAAGAAGAAGCACTTGGAGAGAAGGTTCAGGAGAGCCTGAATCCCTATCAGCAGATAATTAAGATTGTACGACATGAACTTGAAAGTATACTTGGCACCGGAGTCAGCGATCTAAATAAAACTTCAGAAAAACCAGCTATAATAATGTTGACCGGGCTTCAGGGGACAGGCAAGACCACCTCTGCCGGTAAGCTTGCACACTTTCTTAAGGAAAAAGGGAAATCATCGGTTCTATGTTCATTTGACCTTAAAAGGATGGCTGCAGGAGAACAGCTTAAAATTATAGCTGATCAGATTGGAGTTAACTTTTTCGAATCTGAATACAAAGATCCGAAGAAGATTGCAAAAAGCCTCCTCGCAAAATCAAAAGAGCTGGGATATGATTATGTAATTGCCGATACGGCAGGAAGACTTCATATTGACGAAGATCTTATGAAAGAATTGGTGCTTGTTAAGTCTATCCTGAATCCGGTTGAAACAATTTTTGTTGCAGATTCAATGACAGGTCAGGATGCGGTTAATTCAGCTCTCAGTTTTTCAAAGGAGATCGGGATTGATTCGGTTTTACTCACAAAAATAGATTCTGATACGAGAGGAGGGGCGGCTTTATCTATTGTAAAGGTTACAGGTAAGCCCATCAAATTTATCGGAACAGGAGAAAAACACAGTGATTTCCAACAATTTTTTCCTGACAGGATTGCATCAAAAATCCTCGGAATGGGAGATGTTCTTACTCTTATAGAAAAAGCGGAAAAAGAGTTCGATGAGAATGAGTCCCAGAAAATGGCAAAGAGGATGATGAGAAATGAGTTCACCCTTGATGATTTTCTTTCACAATTGAAACAAATCCAGAAGTTGGGGTCTGTTTCTGATATTATGGGAATGATGCCCAACATGGGAATGCCTGCAAACCGGAATGTTGAAGGTGATGATAAAAAAATAACACACACAATTGCAATTATTAATTCAATGAACAAAGCTGAAAAAGAGAGGCCGAAAATAATAAACGGGAAAAGACGATACAGAATTGCCAAGGGGTCCGGCAGAACTGTTCAGGAAGTCAATCAATTGCTTAAACAATACTCCGAGATGAAGAAATTTATGAAAAAACCGTTTTTTAGAAAAATGCTGCAAAAATTTGACTTTTCATCTAAAATGGGGTAGATTAACGCTTATTAAACAGGGAGTTTTACAATGGTTGTAATTAGATTAACACGCATGGGAACAAAACACAAACCGTTCTACAGGGTCGTTGCAGTTGACAAAAGGAAACCGAGGGAATCCAGGTATATTGAAAGGATAGGTATATATAATCCTCAGCCGGAAAATCCTGAAGTGAAGATTGACATGGAAAAATATAATAAGTGGATTAAGTTGGGAGCAAAGCCATCTGCTACAGTTAAATCTTTGTTAAAGAAGGCCAATACTGAAAACTAAGGAGGGATAATGAAACAACTCGTTGAGACAGTTTGTAAGGCATTAGTGGATAATCCTGATGAAGTAAAGGTTACGCAGATCGATGGAGAACAGACGACCATACTTGAGTTAAGAGTTGACCAGTCTGACCTAGGTAAAGTTATTGGAAAACAGGGAAGAACTGCAAGAGCTATCCGGACCATCCTTGCTGCTGCGGGAATGAAACAGAGACGGAGATTTAATCTCGAAATTATTGAAAATTTCGATAGAGAAGAAAAATAGTTATTGGTTTTTTTAGGTAAAATATCTAAAATCCGGGGAAATAAAGGAGAGGTTATTTGCAAGATCTCTCCTGAGATAGATCTTTCAAATATAGATTTTTCCGGAGAATTCAAGCTAAAATCAAAAAAGCATACTAAAACAACTAAAATGGAATCATATTCTGAAAGAGGATCATCTTTGATAGCAAAATTTGATATTTCAAATTCAATTAACGATGCACTCGGACTTGTAGGGTACGATGTTTATTCCGGAGAACTCAGATCAGATATTTCTTCTCATAGCCTGGAAGGATATTTGGTTTTTGATGTCAACGGGCTCGGCTGGGGAAAGGTTTGTAAAGTTGATCTTGCAGGGCCGAATAAGATGATCGAAA
>JAGLQR010000176.1 GCA_023136725.1 Candidatus Aminicenantota bacterium | reverse complement strand
ATAAGGAATGCTGAAAATACGGACAAGTATAAAAAAATTAATTCCGATGTTAAACAAAAAGTATTTGAAATGATAAGATCCTCCGGTATTCCTTCAGGTATAAGGAATCTTCTCCCGGTTATAATTAATGGAAATAATGATCTCGTGTGGGTATGCGGATCTCCTGTTTCAGATAGATACAAAGTAAGAGATCAAAAAAATAAATTCCTGAAAATAAAGGTAGAATCGCCCCTTTTCAAGCCTGATATGCTATTTCCCCACCGGTAATTGTATAAACGACCGATCCTTTTCCTTCCCATCCATGGAAAGGACAATTATTTGCTTTTGAAACAAATTTCTCATTATCTATTTTAAAAGTTTTCTCAGGATCAAAAATAGTCAGATCTCCATGTGCTCCCGGTTCTATAACACCACGACGGTCAAGGCCCATAATTCTGGCGGGATTTGTGGAAAAAAGCTCAATCATTTTTGATACACTTAAAATTCCTTTTCTAACCAGCCTGTCATAAATCACATTAAATGAAGTTTCAAGTCCGATAACTCCAAATGGAGCATATTCAAATTCACTATCTTTTTCATCAAAAGTGTGAGGAGCATGATCAGAAGCAATGGCATCTACAGTCCCGTCGTTAAGTGCTTTTATTAAAGCCTTCCTGTCCTGTTCCGTTCTCAGAGGAGGTTTCATTTTGTATACAGGATTATAAGATGTGATCAACTCTTCTGTTAAAAGGAGGTGGTGAGGGGTAACATCTGAAGTAACCCTGATCCCCTTTTTTTTTGCATTTCTAATAAGATCAATTGATCCTGCAGTAGAAATATGGGTAAGATGAAGTAATGAATTTATCCTCTCCTGAAGAATAATATCTCTCGCAACAATAACTTCCTCTGCCGCACTGAGCATTCCCCTGAGACCATATTTATATGAAATAAATCCTTCATTCACCTGACCTTCTCCTGAGATAGAATGATCTTCCGGATGCTCAATAATCGGAACATTAAGCATTTTCGTATATTCGAGAGCTTTCCTTATAAGATCTGCACTCATTACACATTTACCGTCATCCGAGAATCCCTTTGCCCCGCCTTCTTTCAAGTCAGCCATCTCGGTTATATCTACTCCATCCAGTCCAACGGAGATTGCTGCGACCGGGAACACATTTACGGTCCCAACCTCATGAGATCTGGCAATTATATATTCTGTAACAGATCTGTTATCGTTTACCGGAACTGTATTCGGCATACATGCAATTGAAGTAAATCCACCTTTTGCAGCTGCTAGCATACCTGTTTCGATAGTTTCTTTATTTTCCTGGCCCGGTTCTCTCAGATGAACATGCATATCCACAAATCCTGGGCTTACAACACATCCACCGGCATCAATAGTTGTTTTAATTCCCTTTTCCGCTATCTTTTCAGAGACTTTTTTTATCAATCCTTTTTCGATAAGGATGTCAGATACAGAATCCCTTCCGGTTGAGGGATCGATCACCAATCCATTCTTAATTAATAGGCTCATTAAAATCTCCTTTAAGTAGATAGAGCACTGCCATCCTCACAGCTATTCCGTTTGTGACCTGTTGAAGAATAAATGATTTGTCTGAATCAGCAAGAGTATTATCGATCTCTACATCCCTGTTAATTGGCCCGGGATGCATAATAATTGCAGACTTTTTTGCCATAGAAAAAACTTTTTTATTAATAGCAAAATGTTTTCTATACTCTCTGATAGAAGGGAAATAGTTTCCTGCCCCCCTTTCGCTTTGAACTCTCAGCATCATCACAACATCAGAATTTTTAACCCCTTCTTCAATATTGTAATGCACCTTTGCTCCCATCTTTTCAAACTCCCGCGGGACAAGTGATGGAGGCCCTATAATTGATACTTCGTTTCCCATCTTTCTGTGAAGAATTATATTAGACCTGGCAACTCTCGAATGGAGAATATCACCGACAATTGCAACCTTTAACCCTCTTATGGTTTTAAATACCTGCTTCATCGTCAATGCGTCAAGCAAAGCCTGAGTAGGATGTTCGTGAAATCCGTCACCGGCATTTATAATTGACGATCTTGCAAAAGTAGTCAGATAATAAGGAGATCCGGATGCAGAATGCCTTATTACGATTATATTCGGATTCATTGCTTCCAGAGTAAGAACAGTGTCGCGAAGAGATTCTCCTTTTTTCAGGCTCGAAACAGATGAGTTAAAATTAATAAGATCGGCACTCAAACGTTTTGCAGCAATTTCAAATGAACTTCGTGTCCTTGTTGAATTTTCAAAGAACAGGTTCACAACCGTCTTCCCTTTTAAAGCAGGGACCTTTTTTACATCTCTTGTCGAGATCTCTACAAACGATTCTGCAGTTTCAAGGATCGTATCAATATCCTTATCACTTAAATGATCTATACCAAGAAGATGATTCTGGTTAAATATATATTCACCCATTTAAAACCTCGTCGGTTCCATAATAAGAACCTGATCGACATCATCTATCTCCTTTAACATTACATTAACTCTTTCCCTTCTTGAAGTGGGAAGATATTTCCCTTTATAGTCTGGAGAGATAGGTAACTCTCTATGACCCCTGTCAATAAATACAGCTAACTGGACACTTGCCGGACGCCCCAACTCAAATATAGAATCCATTGCAGCCCTTATTGTCCTTCCGGTAAAGAGAACGTCATCTATCAAAACAATATCTTTGTCTTCAACAGAGAAGTTAATTTCAGTTTTCTGAATAATCGGCTGTTGTTCATGTTTGTGAAGATCATCTCTGAAAAGAGTTATATCAAGGATACCTGTCGGCATTTTGATGTTTTCCATCTCTTCTATCAACTTCTTGATCCTTTCGGCAACATAAACACCCTTTTTCTGTATACCAATTAACACAAGGTTTTCAACTACCCTGTTGTTTTCCAGTATCTCCACAGCCATTCTCTGAAATGCTCTCATCATCTTCTTTTCATCCATGATTTTAGCTTTGATCTTTTCTTCCATTTTAGTCTCCTGGCAAAGTTGAAAAATATCACTTAGATCACATTTTGTCAATGAGAAATACTTCAAAAAAAATGACCTTGTTATCTTTTTCAACCTCTCTCTAAAGATATTTTTTTTTTGTAGGAAAAAAGCATCTCCTGAAAGAAATCTATATATTTTTCAGATCTGAAATCCGGATATGTCCATTCAAGTATATTAAGATTCTTTCCCTTGATAACATATTCCATATGAGCATAAATTCCACTATTCAGGGGAATTCTCTGATAATAATTTTTTGTTGTGGCGATAATAACATTTGCATCCGACAAATAACCTGGATCAAGATTGATCTTTCTGCTTCCGGATATTGAAAATTCTTTTTCGATTTCATTTGTTCTTAACTTTATTTCAGGTAACTCTTCAGGAGATATTAACCTGCTGAATGAGAAGAATTTACGACTTAAAGGTTTCCCCATTTCCATGAAATAATAATCTGTAAAATCGAATTCAAATTGATCTGAGATCATATCAGTTTCAGAGAATTCTTTTTTTAACAGAGAAATTACAGGTTCAATGTCAATTGTGTTGTTAAAAATGAGGCCTGTAAATAAATTTACTTTTTTAAAGGTGCTTTTCTGTCCCATGCGGAATTGTTCTCAATCAGGAAAAGTCTCTTATTTACAAACACAGCTACATTCTTCCGGTCGGAAGAGAAACCGAAAACACTCCCTTCAAAGGATGGAGAAGTATAAATAAATTTATTATCAGGACCCATTTCCAGAGATTCTCCCCCATTCGTAGACATTCTAAGGGCAAAAATATCATTACAATTCACAACAGATTTGAGGTCTCTTCTTGACGGAAGTTCTTCGATCCAGAAAGGTTTAATACTTATTATCTTTAAGAGTGTTTCAGTCAGGAAATGTCTTTTATTTCTTTCTGTCAGAACATAGAAATTCTTATTATTTGAGCCGAAACAGCTGCTGTAATAATTTTCGACCAGTTTACGATAAAGTTTTGATTTATAATTGAATATAATCAGTTCTCTTCTCTTATCTTTTGTACTCAAGATCAAGTTTGCTTTATCAGAATCGAAATCAATTATATCCAGTTCGGCAAACCTGTCAGCATCAAGGAACATCGTACTGTCTATTTTTATGATTCTCCCCGTCTCATCATCAAAAATCACTGCTTGAAAAGCATTTTTCAGGTCAGCTAAATAAATCATGAAGCTGCAAAGATTCTTTGAGAAAACTATTCTAACTATCTCAGATGAAAATGAATCAAGTTTTTCTCCTTTTGAAATAAGTTTTCCAACCTCTTTAGTTATGACCGCAGCATTATAAACCATGAGGAATTTTTTAATTGAATCAGAATTAATTTTATTTATTTCTGCTATATCTTCAAGGAAAGTAAATCTACGATTAACAAAATTATATTTATAGAGACCGAAATTAGATAATCCGGTATAGACAGGGCGCTTCTCTCCGAATCTGTTCACAATAGAGAACGGGGAATCAAAAGATATCTTCTCGATCCTTTTATCTACAAAATATGCTTCGGTGCCTGATGAGTTAAAAACTACATCAAATGCAGGAATATCATTTCTCCCTGTATAAATACCCCGGAACTGAAAAGATCCATTTGGATTTTTTATCATTGCATAGAGTTTGGTTTTTTTTGAAGAAGGATCTTCTGTCTCCAGAATAATTCTATCTCTGT
>JAGLQR010000175.1 GCA_023136725.1 Candidatus Aminicenantota bacterium | reverse complement strand
TCTATCATCGGAGCCAGATATGATTGATCATCAAGAAGTGCTCCGACTGCAGCTTTTTGAGATATCGAACAAGGGTTTGAAGATGAGTGCCCCTGTAATTTTGCCATTGCCTTGCAGATGTATTCGGATGCTATGGTATAGCCCAGTCTCCATCCTGTCATTGAGAATGTTTTTGATAATGAACTGACTATTGCTATATTTTCCATTGAGTCCGGGAAAAGTTTCAGTGGGGATTCGAAATTTTCATCGGTATAAATTATCCTTCTGTAACAATCATCGAATATTAGAAAAATATTTTTATCCACACATGCGGAAATTATTTTTTTAAGTTCTTCACTATTCATTATCATTCCGGTCGGATTGGATGGTGAATTAATTATTACAGCTTTTGTTTTACCGGAGAATTTATCTATGTATGAATCAGCTGTAAGTTCGAAGAGAGAGTTTTCTGTCAGGTGATCGGCATAAACTACATTTCCACCGGAATATCTGACGATCTCCGGATATGACACCCAATATGGTTTAGGCACTATAACTTCGTCGCCCGGGTCTGTTATGGCCTGAAGTATCAGATACAATCCGAATTTGCTGCCCGGTGTAACTATGATCTGTTCTTCCCCGGGCTGAAATCCCTGCTCGTCCATATAGCTTTTTCTTATCGCTTCCTTGAGTTCGGGGATCCCGGTGACGGGTGTATACTTCGTGTGATTATTTCTTATTGCATCAATTCCTCTCTCTTTTATGATATCAGGTGTTGCAAAATCAGGTTCACCTGCACCGAAATCAAGGATGTCTTTCCCCTGATTTTTCATCGTATTTTTAATCTTCAATAATTGAAGGGTGGGAGAGGGTGAAATACGTCCGATCCGTTCTGATAATTTGACCATTTTGTTCCTCCGGGAAAAAACTAAAATAATTTAATTTTATAACAAACAAATAGTTGACATACTACCATAATTTTGTTAAAAGTTGTATTCAAAAAAAATTATTGTGTCAAAGGAGATATTAAATGTCACTTACCAATGAAATTATCGAGAAAGTAAAGGTTAAAAACCCTGCAGAAGGTGAATTTCATCAGGCAGTAGAAGAGGTTATGGAATCTCTTGAACCTACTGTTGAAAAGCATCCTGAATTTGTTAAAGCAGGTATCTATGACAGGATCGTAGAACCGGACAGAGCAATATTGTTCAGAGTTCCCTGGCAGGATGACAAAGGTAATGTTCAAGTCCAGAAAGGATTCAGAGTTCAGTATAACAATGCTATCGGCCCCTACAAAGGCGGTCTCAGGTTCCATCCTTCTGTAAATCTGGGGATTATCAAGTTTCTCGGTTTTGAGCAGGTATTTAAGAACGCACTTACAACATTGCCAATGGGCGGTGGAAAAGGTGGTTCAGATTTCGATCCTAAAGGCAAATCAGACAATGAAGTAATGAGATTCTGCCAGGCTTTCATGAGAGAATTATTCAGACATATCGGTCCTGATACAGATGTTCCTGCCGGTGATATCGGTGTAGGCGGAAGAGAGATCGGATTTATGTTCGGTTACTATAAAAAATTAAGAAATGAGCACACAGGTGTACTTACCGGAAAAGGCAGAGAATATGGCGGAAGTCTTATCAGGCCGGAAGCAACAGGTTATGGTGCTGTTTATTTTGCAGCTGAAATGCTTAATGTAAAGAATGAAACTCTTGAAGGTAAAACTGCTTTAGTTTCAGGTTCAGGAAATGTTTCACAATTCACAATCGAAAAACTTCTTGATCTTGGTGCAAAACCTGTAACAGCTTCAGACTCATCTGGTTATATTTTTGATGAAGCAGGAATTGACCGTGATAAACTTGCTTTTATCATGGATCTTAAGAATGTAAGAAGAGGAAGAATGAAAGAGTATGCTGATAAGTATTCATCGGCAGTTTATACTCCGGTAGATCCTAACCTCGGGTACAACCCGCTTTGGAATCATAAAGCAGACGTTGCATTCCCGAGTGCAACACAGAATGAGATCAATGAGAAAGATGCTCAGCATCTGGTAAACAATGGTGTTAAGACAATATCTGAGGGAGCAAATATGCCTACAACTCCGGAAGGTATAAGTATTTTAATGACCAATGGTATTGGATATGGTCTCGGAAAAGCAGCAAATGCAGGCGGAGTTGCAGTTTCCGGATTGGAAATGAGTCAGAACAGCCTCAGATACAGCTGGACAAGAGAAGAAGTTGACAGCAAACTTCATAGTATTATGAAGAGTATCCATAAAGCAGCTTATGATACTTCAGTTGCATATGGTAAACCCGGAGACTATCCTCTCGGAGCTAACATTGCAGGCTTCACTAAAGTTGCTAAAGCAATGGTTGCATATGGTGTTGTGTAAGTTAGATATTAAAGATATAAAAAAATAAAGAAGGGGAGCTTTTGCTCCCCTTTTTTTTTTGGTCTGGTTTTGTTAGAATTCAGATACATGTAAGGAGGGAAACATGGAGAATGAAGGGCATCTTTTTGAAGAGTATGTGAAGGAGAAAACAATAACAGAGAGGATGAAAAATCCGAAGTTCTGGATTAAGTATATCCTGATAGTTGTATTCCTTATCCTGGCTGCAATAGTCTACAAATCGTTCACAAGTACCTGGTCAAAGGATGATGTGAAAAATTCAATTGAAATAGCATCCATGGAAGCAGGGTGGATGGAAGGGAAATCAGAGCTTAGAGAGACTGCTACAAGGATCCTGCCGTTTGTCTCTTTCAGGGTGAAGAATAAGGGAAAGGCACCCCTCCATTATGTTAATTTTGAATGCGTATTTGAATTCCAGGCGGATGGGAAACCTCAAACCAGTGGTTTTTGTTCTGCTTTTGAAGTACCTCTTCCTCCCGGAGATACAAGTGATGTTGTTCTGATAAAAGGGGTAAACGGTTACACTGCAACCTCAAAAGAGGCATTTTATCAGAATAAGGATAAATGGAAAAAAGTGAATGCAAAACTGTTTGCCAGGACACAAGGATCAACCTATGTCAGAGTAGGTGATCTGTATCCGGTTGAACAGAAGATCACAGGATTCAAATCTGATATTAATGTGGAGGAAAAAAGCGGACTTGCAGATAAAGTGGAAATCCTTATTACGGATTCCGGATGGATTTACAAAGTACTTGAAGGGAAGAAGGTCCTTGTATATCCATCGATAAAATTTAAGATCAGGAACACGGGTGACAGGTCATTGAGTAAGCTTGCCTTTAAGGGAATATTCTTATTTGAAAAGAGTGGTGAAAGATTCAATTTCGGTTATCCGGTTATCAAAAAAGATTTGAAACCGGGCTCTGAGAGTAAGGAGATCACTATGAGATCGGAATACGGGATACACGCTTCTTCTCTTCAAGCCCTTTATAATAATATATTTGAATGGGATGAAGTGAAGGTCAGAATTATGATAAAGGATATGGATACAATATATGAACAATTGGGTGAATATCTTATTAAAAAGGAAATAGAAGGTGTTAAGGTTATTAATGATAAACAGAAATAATAAATTTGGAATTTCCGGATAATTATTATATCCTTTTATAAATGGGCTCCGGAATTGATAGAAACCAAATCCTTCTCGTCGATGATGAGAAAGTGATCAGAGAGATCGGTCAGGAGATGATCGAAATTCTGGGGTATGAATGTATTACAGCGAAGGATGGAGAGGAGGGCGTTGAGTTATTCAGAAAAAACTCCGGGAAAATCCTTATTGTAGTCCTGGATGTTGAAATGCCCGGGATCTCGGGAGAAGTAGTTTCAAATATTATTACCAGTGAAGTCCCCAATGCCAAGATATTGTTTATCAGTGGCTATGACAGGGAGTATCTTGAAAAAAAGGTATTCAAGAAGAAAATAATGAACTTTATAGCAAAACCTTTAAGTGTAAAATCCCTTTCCCGCAAGTTTAATGAAATGCTGAGGGGAAATGCCGTTTGATAATTATTTTGTCAGAATTTCCTGTGAATTATTAAAAACAGATTATAAAGAGTTTCTCGATCTGGATATATCACCTGAAGTCTATATGGATAGTTGCAGTCTGAATAGACTTGCCGGAGAAGAGAAAGAGAATTTTAAATCCATTCTTAAAAAATTCAGATCCAATACACTTCATGCACCTTTCCTCGATATCTCAACAGGCGGTAATGATGATGATATCAGGGAGTTGAGTTTTAAAAAGCTTTCAAAGGTTCTGGAGCTCGGGAGAGAGTGGGGCTCTGATCTTGTAGTTATTCATTATAATTATGACAGGTTGTATTACAGGCAGAGTCTGGATGGATGGCTTGACAGGTCAACTGAATTTTTCAAAAGGCTTTCAACTATTCCTGATCACCCGATTATTGCAATTGAGAATATAGATGACCCTGTTCCGGATGTAGCTCTTGAATTAGAGAGAAGAACTGAAAACGAAAGGATAATTCATTGTTTTGATTACGGGCATCATAATGTTTTCGGAAAAATAAGCTCCGGAGAATGGCTTAAACGTATATCCTCTGATAAACAAATTCATTTTCATTTTCACGATAATAATGGTTCAGGAGATGATCATCTGCCAATGGGTGAAGGGGAAATTGACTGGGAAAAGGCTCGCCGGGATATTCTTGCTCTTGGGACACAATATTCTGTTACACTCGAACCCCATTCCAAAGATGATCTTCTCAGGTCATTACAATACTACCGGGAGAATTTTTTGCCGGGAGAATCATCGGAGTAAATATGACACAAAAACTTTCAG
>JAGLQR010000174.1 GCA_023136725.1 Candidatus Aminicenantota bacterium | reverse complement strand
CGTTCATCTGCCTCAATAACGGGGAAGTATCTTTCCGGAAAGATGAAAATAGAATTACCGGAAAAGAGGCGGAAACCAGGAAAATATCTTGAACTGCTTGGATGTTCAGAAAATAATCTGAAAAAAATAGATGCAAAGATCCCAACCGGACTCCTTACATTAATTACAGGCGTTTCGGGGAGTGGGAAATCAACGCTGGTTTATCAGATATTGTATAAGGCTCTCAGGAGAGAGGTGTACGGTTCCAGGAAGAGGACCGGGAAATTTAAAGAGATCAAAATGGGTGATGAGATCGACAAAGTGATCATTATTGACCAGAGTCCCATAGGGAAAACCCCGAGGAGTAATCCTGCAACTTATACAAAGGTGTTTGATGAGATAAGAAAAATATTTGCCGAATTAAAAGATTCAAAGATCCGGGGATACAAGCCCGGCAGATTCTCATTTAATGTGAAGGGGGGCAGGTGTGAGGCTTGTAACGGTGATGGTGTAATTAAGATTGAGATGAATTTTTTGCCGGATGTATATATTGAATGTGAGGAATGTAAGGGAAAAAGATATAACAGGGAAACCCTTCAGATAAAATATAAGGGGAATTCTATTGCGGATATTCTTGCAATGAGTGTCGAAGAGGCACTTGTTGTATTCACAAATATTCCACCTATCAAAGTAAAACTTGAAACATTGATAAGGGTCGGACTCGACTATATAAAACTCGGGCAAAGCTCTGTGACACTCTCCGGTGGTGAAGCACAGAGGATAAAACTAACACGAGAATTATCAAAGAAGGGGACTGGAAAAACTATTTATCTTCTTGATGAACCTACAACGGGGCTTCACTTTCATGATGTAAAAAAACTGATCAAAGTCCTGAATGATCTCGTGGATAAAGGGAATAGTGTTGTTGTTATAGAACACAATCTGGATGTGATAAAATCGGCAGACCACATTATTGATCTCGGCCCTGAAGGGGGAGATGAAGGCGGGTATATAGTTGCAGAGGGCCCTCCTGAAAAAATCGCCTCAACTAAGAAAAGTTATACGGGAAGATGTCTTGACAGGATACTGAACGGGAGGGGCGGATGTTGAAAAAAAAGTGGCTAATGCTCTTCCTGAGAATTGCAATTAGCGGGCTCATCATTGGGTATACGATTAAATTAATGTCAGAAAAGTATGGAGGATTAGGGGAAGCACTGGATCATTTTCTGGCTGTATTCGGAGATGTGTTGTTTATATGGATATTGCCAGCATTCCTTCTGCACTTTATCGGCATGGGGCTGATGAGTATCAGATGGAAGGTGTTACTCTCAGCTCAGAATGTTAATGCAGGATATAGCCAATTATATTCCATTAATCTAATGGCTGCATTTTTCAATAATTTCCTCCCCTCTACTATCGGTGGTGATATGGTAAAAGCATTGGAAAGCAAAAGGATTGTCGGTGACCATACAAGATCCATAATGGTGATAGTAATTGAAAGGCTGACCGGTTTGTTTGCCCTTGCTTTTATTGCTCTTACAGCTTTTCTGATAAAGGGGATCAAATCAGATAGCGGTGGAGGAACCAGCCCGGTAATTTTTGTAGTGTTGATAACATCAGTGATCTTTATGATTGTTTTATTCTCACATCCGAAGATATCCGGATATATTGTGCGGGCGTTCAGGAGATTCCTCCCGGGAAAAATAGCAGAGATGCTGGAGAAAAGTATATCAGCGCTGACGGTTTATTATGAGTATCCACGTCACCTGATCATAGCGGTTTTAATAAGTATTGTATTTCAATTTAATATGGTTGTGTATTACTATTTTATATCAAGATCACTCGGGATGTCCCCCGGTTTTATTGATTTCATGTCAAAGGCCCCGATGCTTATATTCCTTCTTATGACAGTCCCCTCAGTGAATGGTATCGGAGTGAGAACTGCAGTATTCAGAGGGTTGATGAAATTCCCTGTTCCGGTTGCTCTAGCTGTCGAAGTAGTTGATATCGGGATGAGGATGGTTCTCGGACTTATCGGGGGCATATTTTTCCTCTTTCACAAAAGGGGTGAAAGAGAGAAAGAACAAGAGTAATCTGCAATGAGTGTTGATCCTTCACATCTCGTAACAATTCCTGAAAAACCGGGATGTTATATGTTCCTGAATTCAAAAGGGACGATACTATATGTTGGGAAAGCCAAGGATCTTAAGAAGAGGGTAAAGAGCTATTTTCAGAAAAAAGGGTTGGATATTAAGACAACAAGGCTTGTTGCAAAGATAGATAGTATTGATTTTATTGTTACTGATAATGAAGTGGAGGCTCTGATCCTTGAGAACTCCATTATTAAGAAGAATCAGCCGAAATATAATATTGATCTGAAGGATTCTAAGAATTTTGCTTTTATAAAGATCACGGATGAAGAATTTCCCCGTATCACAATTGCCAGAAAAAGGGATGGTGACGGAGATTATTTCGGCCCTTTTGTATCCGGAGCCGCTCGTGATCACTTACTTAAAGTAATCAAGAAAATATTTAAGATCAGAAGTTGTAAACGGATGCCGAAAAAAGCATGTGTCCGTTATCAGATCGATCTATGCACGGCACCATGTATAGGTGTTATTTCAGAACATGAATATGCAAGACAGGTAAGGCTCTCAAAAATGTTTTTAAAGGGGAAATCGAAAGAGCTTAAAGAGGGATTATCAGAGGAGATGAAAAAGGCATCTGATGATATGAACTATGAATATGCACTTGAATTGAAAAAAAAGATCGATGCGGTAGAGTCTCTCTCCAGGAAACAGAAAATGTCGAGGGAGAAAAAATATGATGAGGATCTCATCAATTTTATTATTGACAGGGATAGCGTCTATCTGATGCTGTTCAATGTACACAGGGGACTGCTGGAGAACAAGCAGGAGTTTGTTTTTGATTACAAGAGAGATTTTCTCGATGAGTTCATAATACAATATTATTCGGAAAATGATATTCCCCGGGAGCTTATATTATCCAAACAACCGGATGAGTCATTATCCGGTTATCTTAGAAAGGTCAAGAGTGGAAGTGTCAGGATAGTAACTCCGAAAAAAGGTGAAAAAAAGGCACTTCTGGACCTTGTAAAAAAAAATATAGAACTCACATATTTTGGTGACATAAAAACACTTGAATCACTTAAGGAAAAATTAAACCTTTCTGAAATACCCTCAGTTATTGAATGCTTTGATATCTCCCATATTTCAGGGTCATTCACAACCGCCTCAATGGTTCAGTTCAGGAACGGGCTCCCGGATAAAAGTAATTACAGAAGGTTCCGGATCAAATATACTAAAGGGATCGATGATGTGAAGAGTATAAGTGAGGTTGTTACCCGTCGGTACACCAGGCTTAAAAAGGAAGAGAGTGTTATGCCGGATCTTATCCTGATAGATGGGGGGATCGGCCAGTTGAACGGGGCATTAAATTCGCTGAAAGATCTTAATCTTAATATTCCGGTTGTCTCTGTTGCAAAAAGAGAAGAGGAAATTTATATCCCCGGTGAGGATAATCCTCTTAAAATGGGGAAGAGTGAAGCAGCCCTTCAACTTATCCAGCGGATTCGTGACGAAGCCCACCGCTTCGCAATAACCTACAACCGCCTCCTCCGCAAAAAAGACCTGATTAATTAATAGTGTTCTATAATTGCACTTTTTCAGTGCTAATTAGATAAATTGCCCATTTTGCAAATAAGTCAGGACGAAAGGAAATTCTTCGATTTGAAAAAAAATCTCTTCTTAAGACCCTGATTTTATTTTTCTTTAAATAAACCTCAATGTCTTTGATCGTGAAGAAATGCAAATATGATGATTCATGCCAAATATATGGGCAAGGTTCAATAAATTGCGATCTCCCTTTGAAAAAGAAATGCATTCTGGACCTGAAATGTGCAAAATTTGGAAATCCTACAATTACAATCTCTCCAACTCTGAGTGCTTCATTAAGAACAAACGATATGTTAGTTGTCTCGGACAGGACCCGGTTAAGAATAACATATTGAAATGCATTGTTTGCAAATCCTGATAATCCACTATTAATATCCATATGAAAAACACTAAGCTTTTTTTCAACACAGATGTATATTGCTTCTTCATTTACTTCAACTCCCTGTCCATTTGTACCTCTCTTCTTCTGCAAAATCTCCAACAGGTCTCCATTTCCGCATCCAAGGTCCAAAACTGTTGAACCCCTTCTGACCATATCTGAGATCAACTTATGATCCATTCTTAAACTTTTGTTCATTTTTCACCTTTTCCAGAAAATGTTTAATAAGCTTAGTCTCTTCTTCAAATTCCAGTAAAAAAGAATCGTGGCCATGAGGTGAGCTTATCTCACAATATGTGGTACTTGCTCTTCTGGACATCAGGAACTTTACGATCTCTTTTGACTGCCATGATGGATATAACCAGTCTGAATCAAATGAGATTATCAGAAAAGATGTATCCGGAAGAACTTTTGATCTTATCAGCTTTTCACCTGAAACATCAAAATAGTTCAATGCCTTTGATAGGTAAAGATAACTATTGGGATCAAATCTATTTATCAAAGAATCTCCCTTATAATTCAAATAGTTTTCAATTTCGAAGTCGGTTTCAAAACTAAATCCGAGTTCACTTTTTTTCAGTTTTCTTGAAAATCTTTTCTCCATAAAAATCTCGCTCATATAGGTGATATGTCCTATCATTCTTGCAATTGACAAACCGCTTTTAGGGTAGGGTCTATCATAATAATCACCCTTATTCCAGTTTGGATCTCTCATTA
>JAGLQR010000173.1 GCA_023136725.1 Candidatus Aminicenantota bacterium | reverse complement strand
AGGCCGCTCACCATGAAGTTGCACCCGGGCAGCATGAGATAGATTTCAAATATGCAGACTCTCTCACTGCAGCAGACAGAATAGCTACATTCAGATTTGTGGTTAGGAAAGTTGCATCGCAATATAATTTACATGCTACTTTTATGCCAAAGCCGATATTCGGGATAAACGGCAGCGGAATGCATACACACCAGAGCCTTTTTCGCGGGAAGAAAAATGTTTTTTATGATCAGAAGTCAGAATACCAACTCAGTAGCATAGCGATGGGGTATATTGCAGGTATTCTCAGACATGCGAAGTCTTTTACTGCAATAACAAATCCTCTCATAAATTCATATAAAAGACTTGTCCCCGGTTTTGAAGCGCCGACAATGATAAGCTGGTCTGAAAAGAACCGTTCCCCGTTGATAAGGGTACCGGCGAAAAGAGAGATAGGTACCCGGATAGAGGTCAGATCGCCTGATCCTTCTGCAAATCCTTATCTTGCTCTTGCTGTAATGCTTGCATCCGGACTTGAAGGTGTTGCTAACAAACAATACCCTCCTGAACCTGTAAATAAAAATCTCTACAAAATGTCTAAACGGGAAATGTCCAGGCTGAAGATAGGTGTGCTGCCGAATAGTCTTTCAGAGGCTCTTGACAGTATGGAGAGGGATCCGCTAATAAGGAAGGTCCTGGGAGACCACATCTTTACTAACTATCTGAAAGCGAAAAGGGATGAGTGGAGGGATTATATTCAACAGGTCCATTCCTGGGAGCAGGAACATTATCTATCAAAGTATTAATTGCATTATTTTTGTGATCGGGAGATCTGTCTGAATGTTACCCGGGATTTTTCTGGCAGCCGGCAAAGGGAAAAGATTCGGATCCCAGAAGTTGACATATCCTTTTAAAAATGAACCTCTCATAGTGCGGGGATTGAGAAGTTGTATTCAATCGGAGCTTAATGAGATAATTGTTGTTCTTGGTTATGAATCAGACAAAGTAAAAAAAGTGATCGAAGAATATTTTTCTGGAAATAAAAAATTAAGAATTATAATCAACAATGATTTTTCAAAGGGGATGATCTCATCCTTTAATTCAGGACTTGAAATACTTGATAGAGAAGCTAAGGGAGTAATGATGATACTTGCTGATATGCCATTTATCAGTTCATCTGCAATAAACAAATTAATCGAATCCTGGAATGGAGATGAAATGATCATCCCTGAAGTGAACGGGAGTTATACTCACCCTCGAATTATCCCGTCTTGTCTATTTCCGGCTTTCCTTGAGCTTGATCAATTTAATTCAGGAAAGGATGTCCTTAGCAAAAACAGAGATAAAATAAAAACTGTTATATTTGAGAATGGCGAGGAATTCATGGATATTGACACAAAAAACGATCTGATAAAATTCCTGCCTGATGCGAAAGGAGTTTGAGAAGAGAACATTCAGAGAAAAATATGCCGTTTTTTGTGAAATGAGTTGACCAAATTTGTCAATTAAAGGTATCTCTGATATTCGACAAAATTTAAATATTCCGAAGGAGCATCGGTAATTTTAATACCGAGGCCTTCAATAGGCGAGAGCCCCGGATCACATGGGATTGTTTTGTTCCAGATTATTTCTCCACCAAGTTTAAAGAGAGAGTCTTCTCCTACAAGCGAAACTTGCACATTTCTTTCACTATTCAGATTAAGGCCTATAGCTTCAATATAAATTCCTGTTCTGGAAATATTCTTGGTAACACAGGAAAATACTCTGTCTTTATAACGTACACTTGCTGTAAGATTCTTTTTAAATCTTCCTTCAGATCTGGGTATTCTATCCATAGTATCCTCCTATCATTATTTATTAGCAATTTTGATTCCTGATTGAGAAATTACTTCATATTTTTTCATTTTTTCCTTTATATAAATATGCGGCAGTATAAATCAAAGGCATGCTCATTTAAGGGATTGCTTGAGAAATAGTGATAAAAAGGTAGGTTTGCTCATGCTTGATGTATAAAATTTACACACAAGTGAAAGAGTTGTCCTATCTGATGAATGGATTAAAAAAAAATAATATAATATTATTCTGAATACGATGAATATAATTGAGCCAACATTAATACTTGATAGCATGAAATGCAGGCAAAACATACGCTCGATGGTGAAGAAAGCACTTGACTCCGGTGTTTCTTTCAGGCCTCACTTCAAAACGCATAATTCCAGAGAGATAGGGAGATGGTTTCGTGAAGAGGGAGTAGATAAAATTGCAGTTTCATCTGTTAAAATGGCCGGTTACTTTGCAGATGACGGTTGGGATGATATAACGATCGCCATAACATTTAATGTATTGCAAACTCACAAAATAAATGAATTACTAAAGTCCGGGAAAAAAATTAATCTGATCATTGATTCTGACAAACCCCTTGATGTTCTTAAGAAGGGGCTGAAGTATGAGGTTTCAATATTTGTTAAAATTGATACAGGGTACAACAGGACAGGGATCCTTTCCGATAATATTGATGAAATTGAAAAAGTAGTGAGATCAATAAATGGAGCCGGGATGAGATTTGCCGGTTTCCTGACACATTCCGGACACAGTTACAGGGCAACTTCGAGAAACGAGATTCTTAATATATACAATGATACTAAGAGAAAAATGGATGGCCTTAAGCAAAGGTTCCTGAGTGAATATCCTGATCTTGTGATCTCTGTCGGGGATACTCCAACAATTTCTATCACTCCTGATCTGAGGGGCGTTGATGAGATAAGGCCGGGAAATTTTGTTTTCTATGACCTCATGCAACTGGCACTTGGTTCATGTACAATAGATCAGATCGCGGTTATTCTTGCTGCTCCGGTCATATCGAAGAACACTTTGAGAAAAGAGGTTGTTGTATACGGGGGAGCAGTTCATCTCTCGAAGGAGTTTATTTCAGAATCTTCAGGCAGATCAAATTACGGAGAGCCGGTCATTTTAAAAACTGATGGTTGGGGGAAACTATCAGATGGTTCTTATGTTTCAAGTGTGTCACAGGAACATTCGGTTATTAAAGCGGATGATAAGTTCTTTGATATGGTTTCGATAGGGGATATAGTTGGGATCATACCGGTGCACTCATGCCTCGCAGCAAATCTCACAGGCTCTTATCTGACTCTGGATGGGGAGAGAATAGTTAGGAGCATATCCTGAACTAAGAATCACCACCTGCTTATTAAAAAAACAAAAAGGAAAAATGTGAACAGGCCATATTTAAGAGAATTATAAACATCAAAATGATCTGATCTTAATTTGTTCAGATAATATGCAGCCGGGTAAAGGGTCAGGATCAGGAGAACGAATAATAATGATGCTATAGGTATACTCAATGATTCCTTTAAGAACCGGGATAATCCCGGATTAAGAGGTGAACCGTAGATTATCATCAGGTGGCTCATATAAAGGAAGAGGCTTTCTCTGGAGGCTATCAGAAATCTTGTCAATATTGTGGAAGATATTTGCGGAAGCAGCCGGAAAATTGAAAAAAGAAGCAAGAGCTTGCCTGAATCAGCAACTATTCTTATCAATTCATGGGGAAATAAATGAGCAGTTAATAGTATAACAACACTCAGGATCAAAACAGACAGGCTGAATTTTTTAAGGAATCTTGAAGCAAGTATCCCGAGAAAAAGGTAGAAAGACCAGAAGATAAGAGGAAACTGAGAGATATTATTATCTACAAATGAAGCCAGGAGGATGTTGTCAGGCACATTTATTATAAAAGGTGATGCAATGTTGAACAACACAATAATTATGATAACTGGAATAAATATACGCCTTAGGTATCTCCATATGAAAATTGCTATCAATAAAGAAAAACCAATGGTCTGTAATATATCCATTCTGAGCAATTTATACTCTATTCCCGTTCCCCATAATTTAATAATCTTTTGAAGTGAAAAGAATGGGAGATGAAGAAAATAACCGAGAATAATTATTCCGGATAAATGACGAGCTTTTATAAGAAGGTCAGAAGATTTTTTATTGTGGATCGTATAATAGAACAAAAATCCTGCGAGAAAAAGAAATCCCGGTGCTACAACTCCATGAATATATTCGTGAGTTCTGAACCAGAATCCCGATTTCAGGTCTTTATCCATTAAAGCTCTGAACAAGTGTCCCTGGATCATTAAAAAGATAATTATTCCACGAAAATAATCGAGAAAGGGTTCCCGCTCCGCTATCCTGCTCTTCTTTTCATTATTCATTTTCATTAAAGGTGTTTAATCATCCAATCAGAATATTCTATCAGATTGGGAGGTGTCAGGTAAAGCGGATTTAAAATATCAGATAATTACCGATTCATCATAAACCTTTTTTATAACTCCGGGTATCTTGTCAGCACTTGGTTTTATGGATTTATCGAGTATCTCCTCAGCTCCATGAACTCCCGTATTTCTTTTAATTTGTTCGATGGCTATTTTGACAGTACTGCAGACTGCATCGGAAAGTTCGGGCTCCGGGAATCCACCCTTTCTCCTTATTGAAGCAAGGTAATTTATATAGCTTATGAAAGAAGCATTATCATTATATCTGACACAATCTCTCAATAGTTTGTATATCAGGGTGATGTGCCATTTCAGCTCATCCCTGGATGTCTGTCTGTAATTCGGGAATCTTTTACTATTCTCCTCAGAAACGAGGAATTCCTGAACTAAACTGACAATATTTTTTTCATAACTTACCATTTCATTACCCAGAGCCATGCGTCCGTTCTCTTCATCTGTAATTAAATGATCCGGGATCTCTGAATATGCATCA
>JAGLQR010000172.1 GCA_023136725.1 Candidatus Aminicenantota bacterium | reverse complement strand
TGGGAATAAGTTCAACGGGAAAAGGGCCTGCTGTTCTTATCTCAACCTCCGGGACTGCAGTTGTAAATTTTTTTCCTGCCGTAGTTGAGGCATCAAAAAAGAAAGTTCCTCTCATTCTCCTTACGGCGGACAGGCCCCCCGAACTCAGAAAGACAGGTGCCCTGCAGACGATTGATCAGCCCGGAATATTCGGAAAGTATGTAAAATGGGATTTTGATCTTCCTGTTCCCGAAACCGGTATAAAACCGGAAACTGTCCTGACAACTATCGATCAGGCAATTTTTATGGCTAAATCAGGAACACCAGGCCCCGTACACATTAACTGCATGTTCCGGGAACCGCTGGCACCTGAAGAATCAGGCAAAGAGTGGAGAAAAGGACTGAAACTGAATAATAAATGGATCAAGAGTGGAGATCCTTACACAAAATATATCAGTCCGGGAGATAGTTTTAGTGCTGATGATCTTAAAGAGATTACGGACATTGTTAATCGAAGTAAAAACGGGATCATAGTAGCTGGAAAGTTAAAAGACAATGAGGGAAAAGGTGTGATCGAACTTGCAGAAAAATTAAATTGGCCGATTTTTCCTGATCTCAGCTCAGGCCTCAGGCTTAACAACTCCACCGGAAGCATTATTCAATATTTCGATCAGGTCTTGTTGTCTGATTTTGCAGATAATGAGAAAATTGATACGATACTCCATCTTGGAGGGAGGATAACTTCAAAAAGGTATTATCAATTTATAGAAAAAGTAAATCCTGATCACTATATAACAGTGTTAAACCATCCCCTCAGAAATGACCCGCTGCATATTGTATCTCACAGGGTGAGATCTTCAGTGGCCGGCTTTGTTGATGCAGTGCTGCCGGAGATAGTACCGGGCAGGGATGATGTGCTGGTTTCAAAACTCAGGAGAGCTTCACTTATCTCAGAAAAAATTATTGAAAAGTTTGTCCGTGAGAAGGAAAAGCTCAATGAGATCTTTATTTCCAGAGAGATATCCAATGTGGTGAAGGATGGAAATGCACTATTTCTTTCTAACAGCATGCCTGTTAGGGATATGGATATGTATGCTGTTTCTAAAGGGACAAATTTTTATATCAGTGGTAACCGGGGTGCCAGCGGAATAGATGGTGTTATTGCCTCTGCATGCGGATACTCTTCCTCTCTCAATACTCCCCTGACTCTTTTGATCGGAGACATTGCGTTCCTGCACGATATGAATTCGCTTGCTCTGGTCAGGGATAGCAGGCAACAAATTATAATTGTTGTAATAAACAATAATGGTGGTTCCATATTCTCATTCCTCCCTGTCTCTGAATATAAGGCTAGTTTTGAAAAATACTTCCTGACACCTCACGGGTTGAACTTTGAGCATGCAGCTGAACAATTCGGAATAAAGTACTCAAGAGTAATATCGAAAAAGGAGTTCTCTGATGAATACAGATCTGCTCTCCTTGGAAGTGAAAATATTATTCTCGAAGCTGTTGTAGATATGGATGAAAATATAAGTGCACACAAGGAGCTGCAATCTCTAATAAAAAAGAGGTTGGATAAAAATGAAATTAATGAAGGAGAAAATAAATGAATAAAACTGAATGGGTTGAAACCGGAGAATATAAGGATATTAAATATTATAAACATGAAGGGATCGCAAAAATAGTTATAAACAGGCCTGAGGTGAGGAATGCATTTCGTCCTCTCACTGTTATGGAAATGAGTGATGCACTCGGTGATGCAAGGGAGGATCCTGATACCGGTGTGATCATATTGACAGGAATGGGAGATAAGGCATTCTGCTCGGGAGGAGACCAGAAGATCCGGGGAGATTCCGGGTATAAAGATGCAAAGGGTGTTAACAGGTTGAATGTTCTGGACTTTCAGAGACAGATCCGGACATGCTCTAAACCGGTGATTGCAATGGTGGCAGGTTATGCGATCGGAGGAGGTCACGTGCTTCATATGCTTTGTGACCTGACGATAAGTGCAGATAATGCTATCTACGGCCAGACAGGCCCCAAGGTTGGCTCTTTTGACGGCGGATATGGCGCCAGTTATATGGCGAGGATAGTCGGCCAGAAGAAAGCGAGAGAGATCTGGTTTCTCTGCAGGCAGTATAATGCAAAGGAGGCATTGGATATGGGGCTGGTAAACACTGTTGTCCCGCTGGAAAACCTTGAAGAAGAAACTATTAAATGGTGCAAAGAGATCCTGAGAAATTCCCCGATTGCCATAAGATTGCTTAAATCAGCCCTGAATGCAGATTGTGATGGACAGGCAGGCCTTCAGGAACTCGCAGGAAATGCAACAATGCTCTACTATATGAGTGATGAAGCCAAAGAGGGTAGAGATGCCTTCGTGGAAAAAAGAGAGCCTGATTTTACTAAATTTAAAAGAAATCCGTAAAACATGAATAAACCCGGGTCAAATAAGAACTGGATTCTTGCAATTCGCCCAAAAACCCTCCCTGCAGCAGCAGGTCCTGTCCTTATTGGATTTGGCCTTGCCTATCGTGAAGGGCTTCACCATTTTCCTTCGGTGATTCTTGCCGCACTTGTTGCCCTTCTTATTCAGGCAGGCACCAATATGGTTAATGATTATTCAGACTTTAAAAAAGGGGTTGATACCGAGAGCAGGGTAGGGCCTGTGAGGGTCACTCAGGCCGGTCTGATCTCCCCCGAAAGGATGAAAGCCGGTATGTTAGTTGTGCTGATATTGATAATCATCTTTTCTATCCCGCTTGTACTCCGCGGTGGTGTCCCGATCCTGATAATAGGAGTTCTTTCTGTAATCTCCGGAATATTGTATACTGCCGGTCCGTTTCCACTGGGATATAACGGGCTGGGGGATATATTCGTGCTGATTTTTTTCGGCCCGGTCGCCACGGCCGGGACATATTATGTACAAACACTGGAATTGAGCCAGAATTCGGTGCTGGCCGGGTTGGGGCCCGGCTTGTTGTCAGTAGCAATCCTCTCCATTAATAATTTGCGGGACTATGATGATGACAGGGTTTCCGGGAAGAACACCCTTGTTGTCCTTTTTGGCAGGATTTTCGGCAAGGCAGAATATCTGTTTTCGGTAGTAATTGCAATGCTAATCCCGGTGATCATTTTCCTTGCCGGAGAGAGGATGAATTATTCGATAATGGTTCTTTTACTGCTTATCATGGCAATTAAACCTCTAAAGATAATTATAAAAAACGGCAGAGGGAGTGTCATGAATGAAATGTTGGGATTTACAGGAAGGATGCTGCTGGCCTACTCCCTGATATTTTCTATAGGCTGGCAATACCCGATCTAGCCGAAAATGATCAGCAACGAATGCCCGGTTTGGAACTACTCAAACAAATTTCCGGATGATACCGCTCTGATCAAAGGGGAGTTGGGGATATCTTATAAAGATCTTAGCAATAGAATAGATGCCGCTGTTCTATCCCTTAAAGGTAAGGGAGTCAAACCGGGGATGAAGGTCGGGATCATATCGGAAAATTCCATACAATATATCATCCTGATCTTTGCACTCCTGAGGATGGGGAGTCTGGCAGTTCCGATAAACTTCCGGTTCCGTTATCCTGAAATTGAAGAAATTATTTCAGGAATTGGAATTGATCTTATGATATCCGGTATATTCACAACAGAATTGGCATCTTCTGTAATTAAGAACTTTGATCCGGAGGATGTTGATACCGACAAAATAAGTGACAGCAGATATAGAGAAACGGAGTTTATTGCAAAAGGGGGAACAATAATCCTTACTTCCGGTAGTACAGGGGTTCCCAAAGGGGTTTTAATTTCGGCAGAAAATCATTTTTTCAGTGCAGCCGGTTCTAATTTGAATATAGACCTGAAAACAGGGGATAAGTGGCTCCTTACACTCCCTCTTTATCATGTTGGCGGGATGGCAATTTTATTCAGAGCTTTCCTTGCAGGTGCAACTATATCTCTTCCATATGGTAAGGGAAAGAGTATATGTGAAGAGATTGAGGATGGTTGCATTACTCATGTCTCAATGGTTTCAACTCAGCTTGTGGAATATGTCTCCTGTCTTGAAGGCTTGAATAAAACTGTACCACTGGTTCTGAAAGTAATCCTGGCAGGAGGGAGTTATATCCCGGAAGCCCTCATTTTAAGAGCTTTAAGTCTGAATGTCCCTGTTTACAAAACTTACGGATTGACCGAAATGTCATCTCAGGTAACGACAACTGACAAAAAAGTAAGCAGGAAGTCCCTTTCAACTTCCGGATCACTTCTAAAGTACAGAGATTTACTAATTGGAACCGGTAACGAGATACTTGTCAGGGGGAAGACGCTTTCCCGGGGGTATATTTTCGAAGGAAAATTTATTCCCATAAAAACAGATGAGGATGGATGGTTCAATACAGGTGATATAGGCAATATCGGAGAATCAGGAGATCTGTTTTTGAGCGGAAGGAAAGACAATATGTTCATTTCGGGAGGAGAGAATGTTTTTCCGGAAGAAATCGAAAGTGAATTGCTGAAAATAGATAACATCGTCGAAGCGGTTATTGTTTCGATAGAAGATGAAAAATATGGAAACAGGCCTGTTGCTTTTATCAGCACAGGCGGCAAAAAGATAAGCAGGAATGAGATAGTTAAAAGTCTGAAGATCAGGCTCCCCGGTTTTAAAGTGCCGGATAGATTTTATTATCTCGATAGTATCAACGGGCAGGTCAAAAGAAGAAGACCTTTTTTAAGAGAACTTGCAAAACTCGGCAAGGGATTGAAACTAATCTCAGATTGAGCTGAGGAT
>JAGLQR010000171.1 GCA_023136725.1 Candidatus Aminicenantota bacterium | reverse complement strand
CCGGTATATGCTTCTCCTTCATAGAACGGGATCGTAACTTTTGCATCCATCCCTTCAACAATTTTTTCTATCTCGGCGATAGCTATCTCTTTGGTCTCTCCCCATGTCAACCTCCGGTCTATGTGTATCCTTGCAAAATCGGCAACTGCACATAAGGAGGGGCTTCCCGAAATAAATTCTGAAATAGTTATACTCCCTTTTCCCAGGAAGCTGTCATCTTTCAGTCTTTCATTTAATTTTTCTATTTCCAGTGCGACTCTTGATCCCATATAGATTGCATTCTTCCCTCTCTCCGGCGCTGAGCCGTGGGAAGAGACACCTTTGAAACTAACATTTATCTCCATCCTGCCCCGCTGCCCTCTGTAAACATTCAGATTGGTCGGCTCTGTGCTTATTACCAGATCAGGTTTTATCCCGTCTTCTTCAACAATATACTTCCAGCAGAGTCCGTCGCAATCTTCTTCCATTACGCTGCCGACAAAATATATTGTAAGGTCATCTCTTATGCCCAGTTCTTTTATTATCTTTCCTGCAGTTATGAAAGAGGCGGCGCCGCCTTTCTGATCAACAGTTCCTCTGCCATGAACAAATCCATCCTTTATCTCTCCTGAAAAAGGATCGAAATTCCAATTTTCCCTATTACCTGTATCAACGGTATCGATATGGGCATCGAATGCCAGTATCTTTTCTCCTGACCCGATCCTGCCTATTACATTTCCGAGCGGATCAATAGATACTTCATCAAAACCGGCATCTCTCATTTGTCCGGCAAGGACATCCGCAGCCACTTTTTCATCTCCACTCATCGATACGGCTTTAACTAATTCGGATAATTTTTCCGCCGTAAAAGCCCTGTATTTCTCAGCCAGTTTAAGAATTTCTTCTGTTCTATTCATTTTTATTACTCCTTATTTCCGGGAGATATGATATCACCTTTTTTCATTAATTAGAATGACCTTCTGTTAAAAGTTGAAACTTGCGAAATTATGTATAATATGTTGAATGATGGCTTTTGCAGAATTTCAGCAAAGAAAACTACAGAGATTAAAATGGTATGATTATTCAAATCCCGGACATTATTTTGTAACTGTTTGTACAAAGAGTCCAGAGTACTTTTTCGGGAAGGTAGTAAATAAAAAAATGAAAATAAATGATGCGGGAAAGATGATAAGCGAATTGTTAGTGAATCTTCATAAAGTTTTTCAAAACATAAAACTAGATCAGTTTGTAGTTATGCCGAATCATATTCATGCAATTATAAATATTTTAGATGTTAATAACAGGGCGGCCACGGAGAGCCGCCCCTACAAAATATCGCTTTCAGATATAATAGGAAGGTTAAAATCCTATTCTACTCAAAGATATATCAAAAATATTGAGTTGAACAACTGGCTTCCTTTTGAAAGAAAATTGTGGCAAAGATCTTTCTATGATCATATTATCAAAACTGATGTGGAATTAAGGTTTATCCGAAAATATATAAAAAACAATCCTGAGAACTGGGAAAAAGATGAATTTTATATTCCGGATATTTAAGAATGTAGGGACAGGTCTCTGTGCCTGTCCGTTTTACGATTATGTCAATAACAGGGCGGCCATGAAATCCCCAATGCCTATATATAACGGAATGGAGAGCCGCCCCTACAAAAATCAAAATTTCAGGAAACACTAATCTGTGATAAATAAATAAAATACGGTATAATCATAAAATGATTGAAAAAATTAATTCACTTTTTTCCGGATTGGATGGAATAATCAGAACTCCCGGCCCTTCACTTGGTAATTTAATGGAAAGTAAAAAATGGGTCCCATATTTTATTTTCATCCTGCTGACAGTTATGATACTCAGTTTTGTGACATTTCCGTATGCTGCAGATCAAATGTCGGAAATGCTGCAGGATTCAAATCTGGCTGATTATTTTCAGGACCAGAATTTTGATTTCCGGTCATTATCTTTAGGGCAGAAAATGTTCATTCTTATCCCCGAATTGGTATTTATTTTTATTGTGATCGGGATCGGTGCATTCTTCACATATCTTTTCTTCGGGATAGGTGGTGCAGAAGGTTTATATATAAATTATTTTGCTATTGTTACAGGGGCATCACTTATAGATATAGTTTTTCCCAAGATGGTCGAAACTATCTCACTTATATTTAATGTCAAATTACTTGGACTTCTCTCTCCTGCTGTTTTTATTCCCGGCGGGGATGCAAAATCATTCATCCATATCTTCGTATCAAGATTTGATATTTTCTCTGTCTGGTACACAATTGCTATAGCATTAGGAATAGCATATTTCTCAAAGCTCGACATTAAAAAGTCGATGACTATTTCTGTGATTTACCTGATATTCAAAGCCCTTGTTATCTCCGGCTTCTCTTTCCTCTTCCTGAGCATGGTTTAAAGGGAGAGGTTCACTAAAAAATATCTTTAAACAAATTTAAAAAAAATGGTTGACTTTTATAAATATTCCCGTAAAATAACAGTAGTTACATAACAGGTGTTATATTATGGAGGAATAAACAGTGCCGCCAAAAGTAAAATATGGACGTGAGGAGATATTAAACGGAGCCCTGAGTATTGTTAACCGTGAAGGATTGGATAAATTATCGGTTCGAAGGATTGCCAGGGAGCTGAGCTGCTCAACTACTCCTGTGTATTCAACCTTCAGATCAATGCCGGAACTGGAGAACAGTCTGATCTCAAGAGTAATAGATATTCTGATTTCCTATACAGAGAAAGATTATACAGAAAACCTGTTCCTGAATATCGGGATCGGGATCGTGTTTTTTGCCCGGCAATACCGGAAGTTATACAGGGTCCTTTTTCTGGAGTCGGATAAATTCAAAGAGGTGCTCGAACGGTTTCACAATTCCACTGATCAGCAAATGAAAAAAGCTCAGATCTCACAACTAATTGATGAAGAAGAACGGAAAGATATTCTGCGGAAAATGTGGATTTTCACTCATGGATTAGCAACTCTGATCTCAACCGGATACATTGAAAATGAGAGTGATGAGTTCATAATTGATCTGTTGGGCAGGACAGGTGGAGATGTGATAAGTTCGACCATATATCAAAAAGATCCGGAATTATTTAAAAAACTTGTAAGTGAGGGAAAGAAAAAATGAGAATTACAACAATTTCAGCGGTGTCCGGGAGCTCCTCCGTGAGGGGCTTTAAGGAAGCAATGAGCAGTCAGCTTACCGGTCATGGGCACTATCTTAAAAATTTTGATCTGACACAAATGGAACTCAAATCGTGTAACGGATGCTGGGGATGCTGGGTAAAAACACCAGGAGAATGTTTGATCCGTGATGATATGGGGCAGGTCCTGAAAGGGATAATAAAATCTGATCTGACTTTATTTGTTGCAAAACCTGTATTGGGTTATGTGAACGGCACTATGAAAATGGCCATGGACAGAACAATACCATTGGTCCACCCATACATCAAGCTGGTTCAAAAAGAGTGTCATCACAGGAAGAGATACGTGAAATATCCATATTTCGGGGTGATCCTTGAGGATTCCGGAGATTTAGATCAGGAGGATAGGGATATTATTGAACATTTGTTTCAGAGATATGCACTGAATTTTAAATCCGAATTAAAGATGTTCAGAGATACTTCTGATACAGTCATGGAGGTAGTCAATGAAATTAACAATATTTAACGGTTCTCCCCGGGGTTCAAAAGGGAATAGTGAAATTCTGATCAATTGGTTCAAAGAGGGTTTTCTTAAAGAGAGATCCGGAGATGTGATCATCTATTACTTGAAGAATCAGGAGAAACATCCGGATATGATCGAAACCTTAAAAAGGTCTGAAACGGTTCTCCTTGCTTTTCCGTTGTATACAGATGCAATGCCGGGTATTGTAAAGAAATTCATTGATAACCTTGAGGATTATCAGGGCTCATTGTCGGGGAAATCCCTCCTTTTTCTTGTCCACTCAGGTTTCCCGGAGGCCTGCCACTCCAGAGGTGTCGAAAGGTATCTGAAAAAGTTGACGGCAAAACTGGGTGCGGATTATTTGGGAACCATAGTTAAGGGTGGGAGTGAGGGGTTGCGAATAATGCCTCCGATGATGACCAGAAAACCCAGGCTACTTATTAATCAGATCGGTGAGCGGTTTGCCGGAACAAAGTCGCTGGATCCGGGACTTTTAAAGAAACTGGCTAGTCCGGAACGTCTCTCTCCATTTTCCAGAGGAATGTACCGGTTCATGTCCCTGATCGGCCTGAGCAACTTCTACTGGAACGGAATGCTGAAAAAAAATGGAGCTTACAAAAACAGATTCGATGCCCCTTATGTTTAAGATTATTTATAATTCTTGAGTTCGCGGGCCATGTCTCTCTTCTGGTCGCGTTCTTTCAATTGTTGCCTTTTATCGTAAGAGTGCTTTCCTTTGGCAAGGGCTAACTCGATCTTTATCAATCCCTTTTTGGTGAAATACATTCTAAGCGGGATAAGTGTGAATCCCCTTATTGTGGTTTTTTTTACGTATTTTTTTAATTCCTGCTTGTTAAGAAGAAGTTTCCTGTTCCTGAGAGGTTCATGATTGTTTATACCGGCATTTGTATATTGGCTTATGTGTGCATTTATTAATATTGCTTCACCCGATCTGAGGTCCACATAGGCATCCTTTATATTTACTTTCCCTTCCCTTGCAGATTTCACTTCGCTACCGAGGAGAACCATTCCCGCCTCGATCTTTTCAATGATCTCATATTCGTGAAAAGCTTTTCTGTTAACTGCAATATTCTTGTATTCCATAATTC
>JAGLQR010000170.1 GCA_023136725.1 Candidatus Aminicenantota bacterium | reverse complement strand
GTCATGCCGTCGCAAAAATATTGCTGTTCTTTGTCTGCACTGATGTTGGAGAAAGGAAGAACGGCAATGGAATTTTTCCATTGGAATTCGGATAGTTTTGTGATTTCATTTGTTTTCCGAGTGAGAGGATTCTCAGGTTTTTGTATTTCTTTCAAAATAAAATAACCGGCAAAAACAATAACCATTAACAAAATAATACCAGGGATTAAAAACAGTTTAACAGGCTTTCTGATTTTTTTTTGTATTGCCGGTTTTAATTCTAATTCACTTTTAAACAGCGATTTCTTTATCTTTCTCAGATCTACTATCAGATCATCTGCATGCTGATATCTATCAGATTGATCTTTTTCCAGAGTTTTATTTATGATCTTCTCAATATCATTAGGAACACCGGTGCGTAATCCTGTAACCGGTTCAGGTTCTTCATTCATTATTGCATACATGATAGCCTGATCATATTCACCCTTGAAAGGAAATTGCCCTGTGATCATTTCATACAATACTATCCCCAGAGACCATATGTCAGATCTGTGATCAGACTCCTCTCCTGATGCCTGTTCAGGTGACATATAAGCAACAGTGCCCAGAGTTGTCCCCTCTTT
Source organism: Candidatus Aminicenantota bacterium (assembly GCA_023136725.1). Taxonomy (GTDB): domain Bacteria; phylum Acidobacteriota; class Aminicenantia; order UBA2199; family UBA2199; genus UBA647. The sequence continues at coordinate 4,185 of JAGLQR010000170.1, read as the reverse complement.
AGTTAACTTAGTTTGTCCTTTTAACTTAGCTAATCCAAAGTCCAGGATCTTAACTGTCCCCTTTTTTGTAATTAGGATATTGGCACTTTTGATATCTCTGTGGATAATTTTTTTCTCATGAGCTTCATGCAATCCTTCAGCGATCTGGATGACGATATTAACGGCTTCGGCTATGGGCAATGGGACATTGGCAATCTTTTTCTTTAATGTTTCACCTTCATAATAACCCATGGCAATAAACATCCGGGAATCTTCGGCCTCCCCTATTTCATATACTGTACAAATATTTGGGTGATCCAGAGTTGCAGCAGCCCTGGCTTCATGAAGAAATCTCTTCTTCGCCTCTTCATCCCTTGTCAATTCCGGAGGGAGGAATTTTAAAGCAACGATCCGTTTAAGTTTTGTATCCTCCGCCTTATAAACAACACCCATTCCCCCTTCACCGATCTTCTCCAGGATTTTGTAGTGGACTACGGTTTTACCTATCATTACATTCTCCAATAATAATTTTCATAATAGGTGACTTGCTGCCTTTATAGCAATTTAAGATTATTTTTTCAAGTCAATTTAGGTGAAAGAAATATTTTCGCCTGTCCCCTATTTTTTCATCTTGGTTTTATTTAGTTCCAAGAGTACCTGAAATCAACTAATTCTTGATCTGTCCAATGTTTCTATATTATAAGTTGCTATACTTTTCCAAATATCCTTCATATTTTTTTCTCTGCTTTTTTAAGATATCTATAAACCGAGTATCATTTCGCAGGTTATCAAAATATGGGCTGGTTTTTAAAAAAAGATACGAATATCCATATGCAAGATAGCTTTTCTTAATACTATTATGGATATACTCAATTGCTTCATCCTTCATTCCCAGTAGAGAATAAACAACTCCGTTTTTGTTCAGCTCGAGTGCTTTTCCTCTTTCAGCTTTCGCAGCTAATAAATAGGCTTTGTAATATGAAATTTTTGGGTTACCTGGATATATTTTGCTAATTTTTGTTAATATTTTTTCAGCCTGGGAGTATTTTTTTAATGCGATAAACATGTCAGAGAAAGTTATATTGACAAGAAGATTGTCCGGTTCCATCTCTAAAGCTTTCTTTAAATAGAAAGCTGCTTTTTTAAATTCCCCTATTTTCATTAAGCTTCTGGATATAGTGACATGAGTCATAACACTAAAAGGGTCAAGCTCAATCGCAATAGAATAATAATTGATTGCCTGATGGAATAAGCCGATATTACGAAGAAAACTTCCTATTTCCTTATTAATTATTGAGCTGTTGGGCTTTATTTCCAGAGCTCTTTTATAATTTTTATAGGCTTTATCCAATTCCACTCTCACTAGGAATACAGTTCCCATAGCAGCGTTAGTTTCTGCTAATTTTGAATCTAGTGCATATGCTTTTTCACAATTTTTTAAACCTAGATCTAGTTCTTTTTTTTCATGTGTAATATTAAAACGATCAAAATGTGCCCAACCTAAACCATAGTATGCTAGAGCATACTTAGTATCGATGCTGATTGATTTTTCAAACATTTTCAAAGCTTGTAACAAGTCATCAGGTTTGCCAGTAACTTCATATTTGCTCTTTAAAAAATACATTCCTTTAAGGTAATATTCATAAGCTTCAAAATTTTTTTGAGGGATATCTTTTGCATCATTTATGGTATCTGAGATGATTTTTACATTCAAAGCAAGAGCTATCGTTTTAGAGAGTTCGTTTTGAACTTTAAAAATACTTTGAAGTTCTCTATCGTAAACCTCTGACCAAAGTTGAAAGCCATCATGTGCATTAATTAGATTTGCACTAACTCGGATATTATTATTTTCCTTTCTTATGCTTCCTTCTAAAATTGTGACAACACCCAATTCTTGACCAATAACTTTGATATCTTTTTTAGAATTTTTATACCGCATAACCGAAGTTCTGGAAATAATTTTTAAATTACCTGATTTAGACAATTTCCCTATTATTTCATCAGTCATCCCATCGCAGAAGTATTCTTGATCTTTTTCCGGACTTAAATCTACAAAAGGAAGGATTGCAATCGAATTTTCCCATATGTTTTCAGTTTTATTTAGGGATTCTGTCTCTTTGTTTTGTAAAATTTCTTTAGTTACTAAATAGCCTGCCAATATGATTATTAAAATAGCTGCAAAAATTTTAAGTGGTTTAATCCACTTTTTGCTCTGTAAGATTGGTTCTTCAATGATATTTATTTCTGACTTAGCTCCTTTTAACTTCAATACTTCTTTCAACTTGTACAAATCTATTAGTAATTCATTAGAATTCTGGTACCTTTTATTCGGCTCTTTATTAAGGATCTTCCTTACAATATTCTCAAGTTCCATGGGAATATCTGTTCTTATCCCAGTTAATGGATCAGGATCTTCGTTCAGTATCGAATACATAATAGCTTGATCATAAGATCCTTTAAAAGGTACCCGGCCGGCAACCATTTCATACATCACTACTCCCAGAGACCATATGTCTGAACGGTGATCAACCTCATCACCATAAGTTTGTTCCGGGGACATATAATGGATAGTACCAATTGTAGATGATTCTTCTGTTAGCTGGGATACCCCCTTAAGTTTGGCCAGTCCGAAATCGAGGATCTTCACCCTCTCCTCTTTGTCAATAATGATATTGTGGGGCTTAATGTCCCGGTGGATTATTCCTGCATAGTGGGCACACTTTAAGCCTTCGCAAATTTGGATAGTTGTTTTCAGGACTTCGGCAACAGGTAACAGGCCATCGGTAACCTTATCTTTAAGGGTTTCTCCCTCAACGTATTCCATGGCAATATAAGTCTGATCTTCATGCTCATTGATCTCATAAACAGTGACTATATTCGGATGATTCAAAGCTGCTGCTGCTTTTGCTTCTCTCTCAAACCGTTCTTTCCTGTTTTTATCCTTTGTGAATTCCTCAGATAAAAATTTAAGAGCGACCCGTCTGTCCAGTTTAGTATCTTCTGCAAGATAAACTATACCCATTCCCCCTTCACCAATCTTTTTTATAATCTTATAGTGAGAAATTAATTGCCCTATCATTTTATATATTTTTTCTTCTGGCTCCTGACTTCTGACTCCTAACTTCTGATTTTTGTGAAATAGTTTTACCAATCATTCTATTTGTTTTGTTTTCTGATTGACGGCTGACACCTGAAGGCTGATGCTGTTTCCTGTGAAATCGTTTTACCGATCATTTTATAGTTTAATCGTTATATTGATAACAAAAATAGATTTTTTTTTCAACAATTTTTATATTATAATTATGGAATATTGCAAAAAAAAAAAAAAATTGTTACTAATAGTATTGTATTAATATCAAGGAGGGGGATTTTATGAAAATAAACAAAAGAAAAAATGGCGAAATTGTAATACTTGACCTTGATGGGAAATTGCTTACCGGAAACGATGTCGGATATTTCAGGGAAATATTTGATACTCTGATCAAGGGGGGTGAGACTAAAATTATTTTAAATTTAAAAAAACTCCGAATGATGGATTCAACCGGATTGGGTGAACTTACAAGATCTTATACTACGGCAAAAAACAACGGAGGAATGATAAAACTGGTAGATTTAACAGCAAAGATAAAAGATCTGTTATTTATAACAAAAATAATCACCATTTTTGAAACATATGACAGTGAGGATGAAGCTGTTAAGAGTTTTTAAGTAATATTAATTATCTTTCTGAATAACTACCAGTGTCATATCATCCATCTGATCCAGATTGCCTGCATGGGAATAAACGGAATTTATAGTTTTATCCACCAGTTCATTTGACGAATTTCCCGGATTAGACATTATAATATCCTCCAGACGGGACTCTCCGAACTCATCATCATCTTCATTAACGGCCTCTGTTATTCCATCAGAATATATCAGCAGGATATCCCCCTTTTCCATCTTTATTCTCTCCTCTGTGAATGGAAAGTTTTCAAGACACCCCAAGACAATCCCACTCTGATTAAGCTGCATTGTTTTTTTACCTGATGAGAAAAGCAGAGGATAATTATGACCGGCATTGGAATAGCAGATCCAATCCTCTTCAAAATCAAGAATCCCGAGAAAGAATGTGGAAAATTTTTCAGGATCTGAATTCCTGAACATTAAAGTATTACAATGACAGATCCATTCCTTAATACTTGATTTGAGAATAGCCTGGCCGTG
>JAGLQR010000017.1 GCA_023136725.1 Candidatus Aminicenantota bacterium | reverse complement strand
ACAAAGATGGTAAGGCAATGTCCAAATCATTAGGAAATACTATTTCACCTCAGGAGATAATAAAAGACAAAGGTGCGGAAATACTAAGGCTCTGGGTGGCCATGGTTAACTACAAAGAAGATATAAGGCTAAGCAACGAAGTGCTCTCGCGTGTAACTGAAAGCTACAGAAAAATAAGAAATACATGGAAATTCATGCTTGGTGTCCTGGAAGATTTCAATCCTGACATTGATAAGACCGAATATAGCGAATTTAGTGAACTTGATCAATATATTCTCTATAAACTCGAAATATTAAAAGAGACAATTCTTGAGTCTTATAAAAATTTCGAATTTCATACGATCTATCATTCAATTTCAAATTTCTTCGTTATTGATCTAAGTTCTTTTTACCTCAGTATAATCAAGGACAATATTTATTGTAATAATAAAAGCTCGAAGGAAAGACGTGCAGCACAGACTATAGTATTCAAACTCCTTTCAGAGACAGCACTTTTCCTTGCACCGATCTTATCTTTTACAAGTGAAGAGGTTTGGCAGCATATTCCCGATTTTAAAGATAAAGGCGATTCTATTCATCTGAAAAATTTTCCGGGTATCGATAAATCAGGGTTTGAAAACGGTCATGAAAAGTGGGAAACCATGATGATGCTACGCAGCAATATTTTAAAAGAGATCGAGAATGCGCGAAATGAAAAAATTATAGGTGACTCACTGGAAGCTGATGTGGAATTATCACTATCCGGGGATATATATAAAATTGTAAATACTGATTCTGAACTTTTAAAAAAGATTACCGTTGTGTCAGGTCTTAAGATATCTTCAGGATCATCAGAAAAGATCATCGTTAAAAAATTCATCGGGGAAAAGTGTCCGAGGTGCTGGAACTGGTTTAAACCTTTAAATGACAAGAAAGAATTATGCCCCAGGTGCTCTGAAGTTATAAAGGAGATGGATATTGAACTTTATTAAGAAAAAATGGTATTTCTCAGCAATCTTCGCAATTATTATTGCTGACCAGATATCCAAATTTATTATCAGGACAAATTTCAACCTCTACGAACAGGTTAATATTATCAAGGGGTTTGCAAAGATCATTTACATAAGAAACACAGGAGTAATCTGGGGACTTTTTTCAAATAGTGAGAACCGTATTATTCCTATTTTAATAACTATCCTTTCTATTGCAGCACTTATCACTGTATTATATATATTCTTAAAAACATCAATAACCTGCAAGCTTGAACTAATCTCCCTCTCATTTATAATGGGAGGTGCGATAGGAAATATAATTGACAGGTTTCTTCTCGGATATGTTGTTGATTTTATAGATATTTACATAAAAAGCTACCATTGGCCTACATTCAATATTGCAGATTCTTTTATTTCAATAGGAATTATCCTTTTGCTTATATCAGTTTTAAGAAACAAATGTGTTACTCTGAATACCAAGGAGAATTAAAATGCTTCCAGTTCTATTTAAGATCGGTCCACTAACAATTCATACTTACGGTTTTTTACTCGCAGTCGGAGTACTCTCGGCAATGCTTCTTGGACTTAAACTGGGAAAAGAGAACAATATCAACACAAAAGATCTATCTGATCTTATTTTCTTTTCCATATTGATCGGATTGCTCGGGGCAAAAATTTATCTGTTTTTTACAGAATTCGGATATTACACAAAAAATCCTGCCCGTATCAAAGACCTCCTGACACAAGCAGGAGCTTTTTATGGCGGCTTGATTTTCGGCCTGCTTTTTGCACTATGGTTCATCCGGAAGAAGAAAATGGATTTCAAAAAGATCGGAGATATAGCAAGCCCTGCGTTGGCACTTGGACATTTTTTCGGTAGAATGGGATGTTTTGCCGCCGGTTGTTGTTTCGGACGTGATGCACACGGATGTTCTATTGGAATTGTATTCCCGGATCTTTCACAGGAAACAGGAGTCCCTATCGGAAAACTACTTTTCCCGACCCAGTTAATGGAAGCAATATTAAACCTGATGAACTTTGTAGTATTGCTGTTCTTATACAAAAAACATCGTACTTTTAATGGGAAAATATTTGCAATTTACATATTTAATTATTCACTCATCAGATTTTTTGTGGAATATTTCAGAGGTGATTCGGACAGAGGTTATGTTTTCGGCGGGATGGAAACTCCATTCTTAAGTCTTTCAATCCCGCAATTGATCAGTATCGCAGGAATTCTTATTTCTGTTTTTCTTTATCTTAAATTCAGAAGGGAAATGGATAAAGAGGATCAATAATAAATTAAAATAAATGAATAAAAGAATATTTAAGGCTGAATATTCTGTTCACAGGCTTGACCATTTTTTAAAAGATTCACTAAAGTCAGTATCAAGATCCAAAATTGAAAGATCTATATCCGGCGGTCATGTGAAGATCAATGGAATCCTTTGTAAAAGAAAAAATAAAGATGTAGTTAAGGGAAGTATTGTTGAAATAAATTTTCCGTCTGAAAAAACAAAATATTCTCTTGAGGGTTTTTCCTTTTCAAAACTATACGAAGACGAGCATATCCTTATAATTAACAAGCCTCATGGAATATCCGTACACCGTGGAGCAGGTATTAATGAGCCTACAATTGCAGATTACTTTCAATTTAACTATCCTGATTCAAAGACCACCGGTGATCCTGAAAGGCCGGGAATTGTCCACAGGCTTGACAAAGGTACTTCCGGAGTGTTGATACTTGCAAAATCTGAAAGGGCTTTCACAGAACTTCAGAAGAAATTCAAAAAAAGAGAAATTAAAAAAACTTATTGTGCAATTGTAAATGGTAAAATGAGGTTCATTAACGGATCTGTAAATTCCCCTATTAAACGCAACCCTAAAAACAGAAGGAAGTTCTCAATTGATCCTGGCGGAGAATCAAACAATTCAAAGGATGCTCTAACTCATTATAGAACTCGATGCGAGTTTCAAAACAGCACTTATGTTTTTATTGAACCACATACAGGAAGGACCCACCAGATTAGGGTGCACATGTCTTCCCTTGGGAATTTTGTGCTTGGAGATGAGCTTTACGGGAAAAAGGACAGTTTTCCCAGGCTTGCTCTTCATGCATATTCAATAAGCTTCAATCACCCTGTCCACAAATCAAGAAAATTATACTCCCAAGCTCCGATCCCGGAGGTTTTCAGAGATTATTTTCAAAATAAGCTGAATTCTGTCAGGTGATATGATCAAACTAAATTTACTTCAATATTAGCAACTTTCTTTACTGATTTCCATTTCCTTACTGATTTGTTTAATATATAATTAATATTGTTGATAAATGAATAAAATACTCGTAAAACTAATATTATCATTAATTATCTTGTTTCCTTTTCAATATTCAGTTTTTTCAACTGAAATTCCAAAAACAATAATCGGGAATGATAAAGATAATATCTTAATTGGAAAAAGTGTCCAGATTTTTGAGGACAAATCAGGGATCCTTTCAATAAATGACATTCTTGGCCCTGACTTTGATGCATTATTTATTGATTCACAAAGATATATTAACAATTTCGGGTATACAGACTCCAATATCTGGATCAGATTGAATATATCAAAAAGTAAAAACTTAACTACCAGAACTCCATGGGTGATCCTTAATAAATACGCAAATATTCATTTTGCCGACCTCTATCAAGTGAATGAAAATAAAAAAATTATCAGGGAAAAAAGTACTGGTACAATGCTTCCTTTAGAGTCAAGAGATCATCTTTACAATAAACTTGTTTTTTTTGTATATATTCCTCCTTCTGATAAAACCAACACAATTTATTTAAGATTTAAAAGTGAATCTTCATTAACAATAAGCCTCTCAATCATGTCCATGTCAGAGTTTATGAGACTGAGTAGCTGGAAAACAATGACAACCGGAATTTTTATTGGTATTTTACTGATAATGGCCGGATATAATCTTTTTCTCTTTTTTTCGATGAGAGATTACATTCATCTCTATTTCAGTTTGATGATAACCGGAATGCTATTGTTCTATTTATCATTTTCAGGACACGCTAATATTTATTTCTGGCCAAATAAATTCTGGTTTACCTTTCATTCCTCACTATTGTCCGGTGCCTTGTTGATAATACTTTTTGTAAAATTCTCCGACTCATTCCTGAATTGTAAAAAAAACAGTCTTTTCTGGCATAGAATATTTAATATCATAATCATTGCTTTGAGTATTTTTATCATTTTAACAATTATAAGAGGTGACAGAGCTGTAGCACCAATAATAAAATCACTCTCTTTAATTGCATTTATTTCAATATTTATTGCTTTATTCAAGGTGAAAAGAAAACTGGATGCAAATACTTTTTATTATATGCTCGCTTATTTTATTTTATCTGTTACAGGAATATTTTTTCTCCTTGAAAAGATTTCGTTCTTCCCATCTTTTGATATCGTTGAGATCGGTTTACAAGCAGGTTCAATAATTTTCATCTTCCTTATTTCACTTTCTCTGGCAGAAAGGATAAAAACACTTAAAATAGCGAAGGAAAAATCAGAACTCGATCTGAAGGACAGCCGTCAGAGGTTCAGATCCCTTGTAGAATCCAGCTATGACATTATATGGGAAACTGACAATGGAGGGGACTTCAGCTACCTCAGTCCTAATGTAGAAGATATACTTGGATATAAAAGAGAAGACATTATCGGAAAGAACTTAAACAGTATTTTCAACGCAGAACTTAATAAAGTTAACAAAAATCCTTTTGACGATCCAAATCCAAAACAAAAACCTGTTATAGGATTTATAACCTCCATCGAAGATTCGCATAAAAAAAATATAACCTTTGAAACAAATGCTTCACCTTTTTTTAATGCTAAAGGTGAATTTCAGGGATACCGCGGTATAAACAGAGATATAACAGAGAGAAGGAGAGCGGAAAAAGTCCAGGAAATAATATTCAATATATCTAATTCTGTAAATACAACTTTAAATATGAATGAATTCTATAAAATAATTCATTCCGAATTAAATAAGATTGTTGATGCTACTAATTTCTTTGTTGGAATTTATGATAAAGAATCTGATACGATCTCACTCCCCTATTTAAAGGATGAAAAAGACAAACTGGAAAAGATCAGTGCTGAAGGAACAATAAGTTCCATTGTTATTAAAGAGAATAGATCCATGCTGTTGCGGCCTGAAGATATTACAAAGCTTGAGGACGAGGGTAAAATCGGAATGGTAGGAACACCTTGTAAGGTCTGGCTGGGAGTACCTCTGAAAGTTGATACAAATATAATCGGCCTTCTTGTTCTTCAAAGTTATAATGATGAAAATGCATATTCTGAATCAGATCTTAAACTAATGGAATTCATATCAGGACAGATTGCTGTTTCGATCACAAAAAAACAAGTTGAAGAACGAATTCATATTCTTGCACAATCTGTTGAGCAAAGCCCGGCACTGGTAATGATAACTGACCTCAACGCAAATATTGAATATGTGAATAGAAAATTTGTTGAAACTACAGGCTATTCACTGGAAGACGTAATCGGAAGCAATCCGAGAGTTTTGAAATCCGGGAAGATCCCAACAAAAATTTATGATGAATTATGGGAGAAACTGACCAATGGGAAAGAGTGGCGAGGTGAATTCCATAACAAAAAAAAGAATGGTGATTTTTATTGGGAGCTCGCATTTATAACACCGATAAAGAATGAAATGGGAAAAATATCTCATTACCTTGCTATTAAAGAGGATATAACTGATAGAAAAGAACTCGAATTACAATTGATTCAATCCCAGAAAATGGAGTCTGTCGGAACACTTGCCGGCGGTATATCTCATGACTTCAACAATATTCTTACTGTCATCAATGGTTATTCCGACCTGGCTTTAATGAGGCTTAAAGAAACAGATCCTCTATACAATGAGATTGCAACGATAAAAAAAGCAGGAAGGAGAGGAGAAAAACTAACACGCCAGATCATGGCTTTCAGTAGAAAACAGATATTTCATCCCCTTATCATCAATATAAATTTTGTCATTAAAGATCTTGAGAATACGTTAGTGAGTTTAATAGAAGAGGATTTCAATATTTCCTTCAAACTGAATCCGGATATACCATTAATTAAAGCTGATCCGAGTCAGATCGAACAAATATTAATAAACCTCCTTGTAAATGCAAGAGATGCTATCAATTTGAAAACCCAGATAGCTGAAGAAAAGCTGATCACTGTTGAAACCGGAATTCAATTCATTGATGAATCATTTATAAAAAAACATATAGGAAGTACTCAGGGCCCTCATATATATATATCAGTAAGCGATAATGGTATTGGAATGACAGAAGATGTACTACAGAATATTTTCGAACCGTTTTTTACAACCAAAGTCAGAGGGAAAGGAACCGGAATGGGACTTGCGACAGTATATGGAATTGTAAAACAGAACAATAGTTCAATCTATATTTATTCAGAACCTGGGAAAGGAAGTACATTTAAAATATATTGGCCAACCACGAATGAGCAATTATCTGAAACAGATTCGAAGGAATTAGAGGACTCCGATCTTTATGGTAATGAAAAAATATTGTTTGTGGAAGATGATAAACATGTAAAAGATTTCGCAGTTGCCGCTCTTAATGATTTCGGATATAAAGTTCATTCATCAATTAATGGAAAACATGCATTGGAGTATCTCAAACAGGAAAATATAAAATTTGACATGTTAATAACTGATCTTGTAATGCCCGACATGAATGGGAAAGAACTATCCGAAAATGTCCTTAAGCTTTTACCGGATATTAAAGTTTTATTTACTTCAGGATATACTGATAATCACCTTGTGAGTAGTGGTGAATTGCAAGAAGATGTAAACTTTCTTGCTAAGCCTTATACTGCAAAATCACTTCTTACATTTATCCGAAAAATACTGAATCCAAGTTAATATCATCTCTGATTCCTCCTTGCAGCAAAGGAAAATATATTATATAATTCAAACTACTTTAAATGAGAATTAAATATTATCCAATACTAATCCTGTTATTTCTATTTGCCTTCTATTGCAATTCTCCGGATAATTCAAATGTCTCATCTGAAACTAATCAGACTGACAGTGAAGCATCGATCATTAATAAAAAAAAGGTTGCATCACTTGATGATTATGATCTCCTGAACTCCGATTTTAAAAGTTATTTAAGATCAAAATATTCTGACCTGAAAAATGTCTTAGATAATGATAATCTGACCTCAAGACTTTTTGATTCTTTCATAGAACATTCAGTTATTCTCAGATCATCAATAAACGAAAACATTACAATCACAGATAAAGAGATATCTGAATATTCAGGAAAAAATGATATTCACCTTAATGAAAGCACAAAGAATTCAATTAGTGATCTTTTAAGAATTGAAAAGTATTTATTCAGAAAGATTTACAGGAACGTTAACGTTTCAAAATATGAGATTCAGAAATATTATAACCTCAACAGAAAAGAGTTCTCTCAGAAACAACGGATAGAACTTTTTCAGATTTTATTAAAAAGTCGTGATGAAGCAATCAAAGTCAGGGGGGAACTGTTAAATAATCCTTCCAGATTTGAAAGTATCGCAAGATCACGTTCTGTTTCTCAGGAATCTGTAAAGGATGGATTTATGGGAGTATTTGAAAAAGGTGACCTTCCCAAAGAGATGGAATCTGTAGTATCTTCTTTATCTGTTAATCAGATCAGCAGAGTAGTAGAATCTCAATTTGGATTTCACATTTTCAAAGTGTCGAAAAGGCAGAGAGGTAAACAAAAATATTTAAAGACTGTAAGTGAAGATATCGAAAAAATAATATTCAACAAGAAAATGATAAGTGAATTTACGAGATATATGAAAATTATAAGAAATAGTATAAAAATCGAAATATATTATGAAAATCTATTCTTTAGTTATTCAGATCTAAAAGGAGAGTAAAATGCGGTATTGTACAATTATTGTAATTCTGTTTTTCCTAATTCCGGGCACTGTTTCTAATGCAAATGCGGATACTATAGAAGGTATATACGCTATTGTAAATGATGAGATCATAACCTTCTCAGAACTTGAAAATTTCAGAAAAGGAATGACCATCGAATTACAGAACAGGTTTTCCGGAGCTGAACTTCGCGATGAGATAGATAAAATGAAATCCGGACTTCTTGATCTTGTTATCGGTAGAAAGGTACTCATTTCAAAAGCAAAAGAAAAAAACTATGATATGAACCAGTATCTTGAACTTGTTATTAAAGAAATTATGGTCAGAAATAAGCTGGAAACAAAAGATGATCTTCTAATGGCCCTTAAATCACAGGGTATAAGTTACGAAGATTTTAAAAAACAGAGACTTGATCAACTGATGCAGGAAAAATTCATTCAAGAGTCACTTGGTTCACGGATTGTTATTGATACATCAGAAATTATTTCCTTTTACAAGGAAAATATAAAAAAATACACAATTCCGTCAAAATTTAAGCTTAATTGTATCTTCCTTAACAAAGACCACTATTTCACAGAAGAATCAATTAAATCAAAAAGTGAAACAATTACAGATAAGCTCAAAGTTTCAAATGATTTTATAAAAACTGCAAAAGAGTATTCTGAGCTTGAGGGTGAATCAAATAACTATGAATTAGGAACTTTTTCCAAGGGTGAATTAGATTTTGATCTTGAAAAGGCTGCAACAATTCTTGCTGTATCCAAGTTCTCAGATTGGATCAAAACTGAAACCGGATGGTATATAATCCAGCTTATTGATCGTACTGAGCCTAAATTAAAAGAATACAAGAAAGTTAAGAAGCAGATAGAGAATATTCTTTATGAAGGGAAAAGACAAAAAGAGATCCTGGTACTTATTGAAGAACTCAAGAAGGAAAGTTATATAAAAATCATTAAGGAATTTAAATAATTATTTACTTCATTCTGATTTTTCTGAATACCGGTCTCCCGTAATAATCGAGATAAAAGTTTTGAAACTTATCTTTACAATAAATGGAAAATTGCTTTTGTTTTAGAGGAAGTATGAATTCTTTGTTAATAAGTATGTCAATTACAGTTGATATTCTGTCCATCAACAATTCGGTATTCTTCAGATATTTAAGTTCATCAAGTTCGTTCACGATCTGAAGATATTTTTCGCTAAATCTGGAGAAAGTAAGTTCAAATATAATTTTCTTAATCTTATCCACATGTGGAGTTTTGGAAGAAAAAAGTTTTTCAGTTAGATAAAATTTTATCAAGGTCCCACTTTCAGTAAATTCTCTTAGTTGGGTATTCTTTATGAATACAAGAGAAATCCTGAGATAATTTCTCTTTATAAAATTGTTCAGTTCTTCCTCATATTTTTTTAAAGAAGAGTTGATATATAATTTGAACTGAGAATTTCTTAGAATTGACCTGATTTTCCTCATTGAAAATTGTGTAACCTTAATTGACACAGGCGACTCCTTGTCAGATGTCAAAGAGTTTATATCCTCAAACTCATATTTTCCAAAGAAAACCTTCAGGAAGGAATACAATGCAATCCTTGTGTTCTTACCTGTATCACCAATTGGAAATGTAAGAAATATATTCTGGTAAATTCCTGCCTTAAATTCTATATGGGAAGCAAAACCGGAGCCTGGATCTGCAAGGAATATATCTGGTGAGCTCTTATTGTCAAATGTAACATTCACTCTGTCAAGATATGTATGTCCTCCGGGATAATATATATTTGGGATCAATTTGAGATATTTTTTTCTTTCCCATTCATCAGGGATAAGCATTCCGGAAAATGCATTCTCATTCATAGAAAGAATAGCCAGCTCGGGAGAAGATAATAACTGAAATATATTATCCAGCTCATAGTTAAAAGTAATAAAAACCCTGTTATTCTTCGTTTCAATTTTATTTACTGATCTGCTGATTTTTTTTGCAACAGAATTTTCCCTGTTAAAGAATACTTTAAGAGAATAATGTATATTTTTCCCGGTTATGGGAGAACCGTTAGAGAAACTGGAATTCTTTTTTATTTCCAGAAATACCTGGTTTTTGTTCTTATCATAAGAAAATTTACTGAAAATATTAGAAAAAACCGCCCCGTCTTTTTTCATATAGAAAAAATTTTCATGAATTAATGAATAAAAAATCGTATCCGAGTAGTTTGTCGTGGAATAATTGAAATCGACAGGTTCATTAAGTAATATTGAAATTTGGCCGCCATATCTTACTTTTATTGCAAAAACAAAAAATATCGCAACAATAACAATAAGAAGCCTTTTTACATTAGTCAATATTTTTTCTCCAGAATTGTAATTTCAAATTCTTAAAACCTTTGTTGCTTTTCTCTACAATTATCCAGAATCCATGCTTTCCCTCTACAATTCCTTTTTCTATAAGTCTGATTTTTCCCTTTATCTCTTTATTAAAAATGGGAGTGTTTATATCATTGCCGATCTTCATCATCTTCAATCTGTCATTATTTTCAGTATAGCTGCTTATCGCAATAACATCTTCTGAGATTGCATGTGTGTAACCGAACTTTGAATCAGAACCTGGAGTCTCATTTATTGTATCTGAAAATATTCTCATATTATAATTCAGATCAATTAAATATAGTGATCTGAATTCACCTCTATCCTTATAAAAAGCAGCGGAATAAAAATCAGGTAAATTTTTAATGTAAGTTTCACCCGCATTGAAATTAACTGAATTAAATTGCTTCAGGAATAATTTTCCTTTATAAAAATTTTTACCAAAGCTAAAATTAAAACCGGCAATATATCTGACACCATTTATTATAAAAACATCAGCAACAGAAAAATCAAACTTTGCAATTCTTTTAAGTTCGTTATCTTTCAGATTAAAAATGTAAGAATACCTGGAAAAATTGCTCCCGACTATAAGAAAAATATCATCGTTTTCCTCAAACAAAAAAAGATTACCTTCATTCTGAATTGAAGGAAAATGAGGCCTACCCCATTCAACTTCATTCGATTTCAATTTTAATATTGAATTTTCAGTTAATGTGTAAACATCTATTCTGTCATTTAACAGGAAAAAAACATATTCGGTACCTTTAATATTGCAAGAAGCAACATTCAACAGATTGTGGCTTACTCTGATGTCATATAGCTTGGAATATTCTCTTGAACTTAATCCGGGATCCTTTATCCTGAGGAGTTCAACTTCTCTTTTTTTTATTGGTTCTTCATAATATTTTACACTCACTATCCTGTTAACATTTCTGTTGTAGATAATGATCCCCGCACCAAGTTTGCCCATATTGTTTATCAATTTGATTGAAATAAAATGATTTATTTCATTAATTCTGTTCAGATCAAAATTACCCTTTCCATTGTTAAAACCTGTTGAAAGATCTCTGAACTGTTCATTTTCTGATCTTTCAATTGGAGTGATTATCATATGATAAAACCTCTGTAATTCAAGATCTGAGAGATTTGAACTACTTTCAAACCTGATTATTGAATACTTTATTTGATTTTTACCACTAAAAAAATTTTCAATATTTCCACTGATTTTTTCTGACAAAGATTTAATCCCCTGGGAACTAACCAGCAGAATGGTTATAAAAAAAAAAAAAATAGAAATATTTAATTTTTTCATGATATCTGAATCAGTCTTCTTTTTTAGAAGTTATTTTTAGCTTAAGAATCACTTCAAGCTCACTTTTTCCTTCAGGGATTTCTATATTTATAGGTATTGTAAGAATTTTTTTGTCATCCTTACTAGAAATGTATCCCGCAGTATTTATAAGATCCTCTTTTGTTAGTTCAATTGGATCCGCACTACCACCTGAATCTTCATTTTCGCTATCAATTTTTTCAAGTTCAGGTACCTCTATCGCAGATATTTCATTTTCATCAACTTCATCAAGGTCAAAGATATTTTCACTTTTATTATCTTTATTTTCAGGATCCTGAATATCAACCGGAGAATAAAGTTCAAGAATTTCTTCTTCAGTATCCCCTCTGGGAACTGTAAATTCATTACTCTTCATCTCTTTCTTCTTTGCTTCAATGGTAGTTGAAGTAATTTCATCTCTTGAAAACATGACCGTCTTATCCTTCTGAAATACAGGAAGTTTATTCTTTAAGTAGATCATTACCATTTTCATGATCATATGAAGTCCTTCCTGAATATTTTCACCGGTAGTTGCAATAGTCGGGAAAAATGGTTCATTTTCGGGATTCAAATCATTGTTAAGATCATCAATTGATATAACTTCCGAAAGATCCCTTTTGTTATATTGCAATATAAGAGGAATTTCTGAGCTATTGATATTATTCTCTTTCAAATTCATCTTAAGATTATTAAAGCTTTCAATATTCTGATCTTTCATGATAACTTGAGAATCAGCTACAAATACAATTCCGTCAGATCCCTGGAGTACAAGTTTTCTGGTAGTGTTATAGGCAACCTGTCCGGGAACAGTATACAATTGTACCTTTATTGTATAATCACCAAGCTTTCCGATTTCAAGTGGAAGAAAATCAAAGAAGAGTGTTCTGTCACCATCAGTATCGAGAGTTATAAGTTTACCCTTTTTCTTGAATTCAGTATTTTTAAATATTTCTTTCAAACAGGTTGTTTTACCACTTAAAGCAGGACCGTAATATACGATCTTGATGGTGATTTCCCTGTTATTATAGTTAACAAATGCCATTGTTAAAAGGGGTCATCGTAAGGGATATCATCAATCTGAGCTTCCGGTGTAACCTCAGGATTATTCTCATTGTCAAGGTTTGAAGAACCTCCGTTATAGGAATTCCCTGAATCATAGGATGAAGAACCATCTGAGCTACCCTGCTGCCCACGATCAAGCGGAACTATCGTATCCGCTATAATTTCAGTAGTTCTTCTATCCTGGCCGTTTTTATCCTGCCATTTTCTACTTTTTATCTTTCCTTCAATAAGAACGAGAGACCCTCTTTTAATGCTCTTCTCAACTTTTTTAGCATTGTATCCCCAAGCTACAATATTGTGCCATTCAGAAGATTCCTGCCATTGATTGCTCTTGTCCATATAACCCTCTTTTGTGACTATGGTAAACTTTGCCACATCACGTCCGAGACTTGGTATATGACTTACCTCAGGTTCCCTTGGCTGGACATTTCCAACTAACACAACCCTGTTCAGACTCTTTACATTTCCAGCCATATTAATCACTTAGATCCTTTATTTTCTGTTGTGCAAGATATGCTTCTTCTGATAAGGGGAATTCTGATATCAGTTCTTTCAATACCGTAACACCATTCTCTACCTGATCCATTTCAATTAAAGCGTATCCTTTTTTCAAAAGAGCATCAGGTACCTTATCACCGGACTTATACTTATTAATTATATCTGAAAAGATTTTTATTGCTTCAGTATATTTTTTTTGTGCATAATAACACTCTCCTATCCAGTAGAGTGAATTATCTGCCAGAACATTCTCGGGGAATTGTTTTACAAATTGTGAAAAACCCTCAATTGCAAGATCATAATTTT
>JAGLQR010000169.1 GCA_023136725.1 Candidatus Aminicenantota bacterium | reverse complement strand
AAATAAAGAAAAAAAAATATGATCTAATTCTTGCTGATATTAAAATGCCGGAAATGGATGGAATAGAATTACTTGAACTGGGGAAAAAATTTGATCCTGAATTGCAGTTTATTGTTATGACAGCTTATGCTTCAGTGGATACAGCTGTCAAAGCGATTAAAGAAGGGGCTTTTGACTATATAGTTAAACCGGTTGATCCCGAGAATGTAAGCCAGGTTATAAAAAGATCTTTGAAATATAAAATGCTTGAGAAAGAAAATCTGATACTAAAAAGTGAACTCGAAAAAAAGCATGGAATTGATGAGATAATCGGAAAGAGCAAGAAAATGGAGGAAATATTTGACCTGATCCGTATAGTTGCAGATTCTGAATCTATTGTTATGATACGTGGTGAAAGCGGAACAGGAAAAGAGTTAATAGCAAAGGCAATACATGCTCACAGCAAAAGAAAATATGGACCATTTATTGCGTTAAATTGTGGTTCACTTCCTGATACTCTCCTTGAAAGTGAATTGTTCGGATATGAGAAAGGTGCTTTTACAGGCGCCCAGTCAAGAAGGAAAGGGCGGATCGAGATGGCTCACACAGGGACTCTTTTTCTTGATGAGATAGGGGATATCAGTCAAAAAACACAGGTTGATCTCCTTAGAGTTATTCAGGAGAGATTAATATACAGATTGGGCAGTACAGAACCGATTGAAATCGATGCAAGGATTATATCAGCTACAAACCGTGATCTGGAAGCTGCAATAAAAAGCGGAGGATTCAGGGAGGATCTTTACTACAGGTTAAATGTGATTACTATCGATGTACCTCCTTTAAGAGAGCGGAGGGATGATATTCCATTGCTGGTAAAATATTATCTGAATAAGAATATTATGGAAAACAGGAAACAAATCATTAATGTATCTTCGAAAGCTATGGAAAAACTTGTTAATTATTCATGGCCGGGTAATGTAAGAGAGCTTGAAAATGTAATTGAGAGGGCTGTTGTTATTTCTAAAACTCCGGAGCTTAATTATGATGATCTACCTGAATCTATAAAGAATTCTTCAATTGTAATTGATCATGAGGAGGAGAAGGGTACTCTTTCTTTGAGTGATAAAGAGAAATCGCATATATTGGAAATCCTTGAAACCAATGATTGGAATATTTCAAGGACTTCCCGTGAGTTAAAGATTGACAGAACAACACTTTATAATAAGATGAAAAAACATCAGATAAAACACAGAAATGAATGAGTTTAAAAAAGTTGTCAATCGTTCCTTTAGAAATTATTGATGAGAGGATAATACACCAGCTTATTTTAAAGCTTGAAGAGATTTTCAAAATCACTGCTGATCAGATATCATGGGATGCCATTTCCAAACATGAAAAATCTGATTTTAAGTCGAGGTTGAAATACAGGTCAACTGAATTAGTAAATTATTTTTCACAAAATATTCCTGAAGAAATCAATGGGATTTTATTCATAACAATCTCGGATCTTTATTCTCCCGTATTCGCCAGATATTATGGTGAGGCTCAACTGAATGGCAACGTAGGAATTATCTCTACATTTTACCTTAATGAAAATTTAAGTGAGGAATCTCAGGACTCGGTTATCTTTTTATCAAGATTAAAAAAAGAAGCTGTTCATGAGGTTGGGCACCTTCTTGGATTGACACACTGCATGGATTCAAATTGTGTTATGAACCTATCAGGGAAGCCAAGTGATATTGATATTAAATCTTCATCACTCTGTAAAAAATGCTCAGAAGTGTTGAGAAATACTACAGCTACTGTTTAAAAATCCTACACTTTTGAAATTCCTGAATTCTTATAAAAATCCACCAATTATCATAAATGTTGAATAACACCTATATGTCAAACTAAAAAATTAAATATATTTTTATTTCCATGATTTTAACATTGGCACTTATTATGCAAAAGAATAACAGAAAGAAATAACGTGGAGGTTATTATGGATAATAATTCAAGACAGGGATTAAGAGTAATCCCGGCCAATGAAAAAAAGTGTATATGGATGGAATCAGGAGCAGTTACATTTAAGCTTTGCAATAATAATTATCAATGTAATACCTGTCAGTTCGATATGGCAATGGCAAACAGGGTTCAGAAACAGAAAGATCAGGATATTGATATAAACACACCAAAAAAACCTGTAAGAGAAGTATCGCTCTGGACTGAAGAGTTCAGGAATCTTCCGGCAGGCGAAAGAAAATGCAGGTATATGTTGATGGGGGAAGTATCATATAAGATTTGTCCAAATAGTTTCAGGTGCGGGGAGTGTTCTTTTGACCAGATGATGCAGGAGAAAATGTCCTCGGATCATACGGTTTCCCCAAAAGATCTCGTTCTTGAAAGCGGGTTTTATCTTGATGAGAGAATCTCTTACTACAGAAATCATATGTGGCTTAAACTTGAGAGGAGTGGAAAGTACAGGATAGGTATTGATGATTTTGCCAGGCGTCTTTTAGGTGATTTGGATGTAATATCTCTTCCCGGCCTTGGGAAAAAAGTTGATATAGGTGAATTTTTCTGGTCAGCAAAGCATAAATTCGGAGACCTGGAATTTGCATCTCCGCTGGAAGGAGTTGTCGATGGATTAAATTATGATATCATCAATAACCCCTCACTTTTAACCTCTGATCCCTACGGTTCCGGATGGATGATGACAATCGAGCCAGACAATATCAGCAAAACAAATGGAAATATTTTTCATAGTTCTGAGGCCAGAGTATGGATGGCAGAGGAGTCAAAGGCTCTGAACAATTCGGTTCATAGTTCGGTAATAAGTACTATGCATGATGGTGCTATCGCATCCAGAGATATAAGTGCTAATTTTAAAAAAGAGGAATGGATGATATTGGCAACGAATCATCTTCATATCAGATAAAAAAAAATAAACTGAATCAGGTTCTGAACTGGCGTGGTCAGTTCAGGGTTTGAGTATTCGTATTATCTCCGGAGTGAATTTCCTGCTTCCGGCCATTCTTCCGGAAATGAGCCTGATAATCAGATAAGAAAGTAGAAAGCCTGATAATCCCAGAACTAACGCATAGAATTCCGGAGGTTTAAAAAATATATATCCTGATATCGATCCTGTCAGAAGAAAAATCAACGGAAAAATATATAAGAGACTTGTAATTTTCAGAAGTGAGGAGGTGGAGATCATAAATTCTACCCGGTCTCCTTCCTTCCCGTTAACCGGGTTGTAGACCTGTGCTTCCATTGTATTACTTTCATTCAGAGTATTGCAGACGCTTTTGCTGTTGCAAACTTCGCACATGGAAGTTCTTCTCACTTTTACCCAGGCTGTATCATCCTTTGGTTTTGGTAATAATTCCTTCTTCTTTGTTCATGTTATTCACTTTTTACTGCATCAACGATTTTTACTGAAGATGCTTTTTTTGATGGTATAAGTGTGGCAGTAAAACTTATAAGAAGTGATATTGCTATCACAGCCATTAGATCTGTAAATTTGATATTAAAAGAAACATGGCTCATCTGATATATTTCCTGTGGAATCTTTATAAGTTCAAATTTATTTGCAAAGAAAGAAAACCCGAGTCCTGTCAATACACCGAGAGCAGTTCCTGTGATGCCGATTATTGCACCCTGAATAAAGAATATTTTCCTGATCATTTTAGCAGAAGCTCCATATGAAAGTAATATGCCGATGTCCTTTATCTTCTGAATTACAAGAAGGATCAGACCTGCAATTATATTTAAAGAAGCAACTACAATTATTAGTGAGAGGGTAAAGAAAAGAACGGTCTTTTCAAGATCGAGAGCAGTATAAAGTGCAGCATTATGTTCCTTCCATGAGATTATAGAAAATCTGGGTGGCAGGATGTTTAGAAGTTCGGTACGGACTTTGTCTACTTCGAACATATCCCGGATGAAGATCTGAATATAGTTTACTCTATTTTTCAGTCTGAATAATTTTTGTGCTGTTTTAAGATCAGTTACTATTGTCCCGTTATCAATCTCATAAAGGCCTGACTTAAAGACTCCGGAGATTGTGAATTTTTTCATCTTTGGAATCAATCCTGTTGGTGACAGGACTGTTTGTGGTGATACAATGATACAGGTGTCTCCTTTTCCCAGGCCATTCCTTGTTGCAAGTTCCCTACCGATCATTAATTGGTTCCTGCCTCTCGGGAGGTCATCGGTGGGGATAGATCTAAGCCAGTTCTCCTTGGTCTTTTTTGAAAGGTCAAGTCCTCTCAATATAGCACCTGAACCGTTGTTGTAATTTCCCTTCAACAAAACTGTTCCGAAAACAACAGGAGAAATATATGTGATATCTTTAATTTTTTCCTTTATTGTTGAAATAGTCTCTTCAAAATTATCCAGACCTTCTCCTGTTAAATCATTCAGCATTATATGAGCAGTTGAGTCAAGGATCTTATCTCTTATATCAGTCTGAAAGCCATTTAAAAGGGCTAATGCGATAATAAGAGCAGCAACACCTATTGCTATGCCAATTGTTGATACAATTGAGATTGTAGAAATAAATGAATTCTT
Organism: Candidatus Aminicenantota bacterium; assembly: GCA_023136725.1. GTDB lineage: Bacteria > Acidobacteriota > Aminicenantia > UBA2199 > UBA2199 > UBA647. The sequence goes on along the minus strand of JAGLQR010000169.1, from coordinate 310 downwards.
TCTTCCCTTTGTCAGATATCTTTTTGCGATAAAAAATTCAAATTTCATTCTTTCGGGCGTAATGTCGGAAATAATATAACTTCTTTGATATTCTCTGCACCTGTATATAGCATAACCAGTCTGTCAATACCTATTCCTTCTCCTGCAGCAGGAGCCATCCCATGTTCCAGTGCTCTGAGGAAGTCGTTATCTACTACCTGGGCTTCGTCATCTCCTTTCTCTCTATCTTTCACCTGAGATTCGAATCGTCTCCTCTGTTCGACAGGATCATTCAGCTCAGAAAAGCCGTTTGCTATCTCCATTCCGGCAA
>JAGLQR010000168.1 GCA_023136725.1 Candidatus Aminicenantota bacterium | reverse complement strand
TCCCGTTACAGAACCATCCTGGAAACCCAGTTTGGAAGAGAGGTTTACCTCACATCCGCAAACGATGACCACATTCTTTTTTATCCACTTCATATATGGGAGATTATAGAACAAAAAATAGGGAAAATACAATTGCGGACGAGAAAAGTTGAAGATTTTGTAAGAGTTACGGGATATTGGGGAACCGAGTCAGAACTTGACCCAAAAGGGAGGATCTTAATCCCACCCGATCTCAGAGAGAAGATCAAGTTAAAGGACAGTGTGCTCATTATAGGGCAGATCGATCATATAGCTATCTGGAACAATGAAGTATTTGAGGAAAAATATTCTTCAAAAAGTTTTTCAGATAGTGAAATGGATGAGATTTCGAGGTTATTGAACAATGAACTCCCACTATCCGGTGATGAATAATGAAGTGATCTCTGTTCTGAGAGATTCGGACGGAGATCTTTTCCTTGACTGTACTGTCGGGATGGGCGGCCATGCATCGCTGATCCTGGATGAATTCCCCGGGTCTGAACTGATTGCAATTGATGCTGACAGTGAGAGCATAGAAATGGCGAAAATAAACATGGCTTCATATGGGGACAGAGTCAGATTTATCCTGACACGGTTTACCAGTGTGTTCGAAATTGAAGGGGTCGAATGGAATAGGATCTCGGGTGTTCTTGTGGATCCCGGCCTTTCTGTATATCAGATAAAGTCAGGTGGGAGAGGGTTTTCACATTCAGAGAATTCCAGGCTTGACATGAGAAAAGAGATCGGGAAAGGGATCTCTGCTCATGAGGTAGTAAATAAATTCAGTGAAAAGGAACTTTCAGAGATCTTTGAAAAATATGGAGAGATCAGAAATGCAAAGGCTTTTGCGAAACGGATCATTGAGCGGAGGCTTTTTGGAGCAATTGACACATCAGAACAATTGAGAAAGATCACCGAAGATTTTTTCGGATGGAGGCCAAAGAGAGGAAAAACACATCCTGCCGCCAGGGTATTTCAGGCTTTAAGGATATATGTTAATGATGAATTGGAGGGGATCAGTGAATTTATTGAAACTCTCTCCGGACGTCTTAAAAAAGGTGCAAGGATTGCTTTTCTGACTTTTCACTCTCTGGAAGACAGGATGATCAAAGAGGTGTTCCGGAAGTTGAAAAATTCAGGGATTGTGGAATTGATAAAACCGTTCCCAATGAAACCGACAGATGAGGAGATCAGGGAGAACAATCCATCCAGGTCGGCAAAACTAAGGGCTGTTGCAATATTATGAGAAAAAAGAGCAACTATGGAAAGCTTATAGCATTAACTGCATTTGTATTGTTTACTCTCCTTTTCACTTACTCAAGCCTGAATTTGAGGAATACAGATTATGGTTATGAAAAGCAGAGACTGAAAAATAAAAAAAAAGAACTTAAGGAAACGATCGATTTGTTAAGTGCAAAGAAGGCGATACTCCTAGATCTTGGAAGGGTTGAGAGAATTGTTGTTCAGAAGCTCGGATATGATTATCCGAAGAAAGGGCAGATCATAAAGGTTTACGGAGAATAAGATGAAGATAAACAGGGGAGAGAGGAAGAGAGTAATAATTGTTTTCTTCTCTTTCATGGCCTGGGTGATCCTGATTCTTGGTGTACTTGTAAAACTTCAGGTTTTTAATTACGGGAAGTATACACAGAAGATCAGGAACCAGAGTAATCGTATTTTCTCTCTCCATCCGAAAAGAGGGACCATTTATGATAAGCATGGTGATATTCTTGCTATTTCAGTTCTTTCAAAATCAGCATTTATTTCAAACAAGGACAAGGGAGAATCCACAAAACTCTATGGGAAAATTGTAAAAAAAATCTCTCTGTCATACAAGGACCGCCTGGATATAAGAAAAAGGATATCTGCCGGAAAACATTTCATCTGGATAAAGAGAAAATTGTCAGAAAAGGAGTTCCTGAGAATTGAGAAAGTAAATGAAGAAGGTTTTAGTTCAAAGGTTGGATTTGTTGATGAATACAAAAGAATCTATCCTCAGAAAAAGGTTGCCTCACACATCCTCGGCGGAGTCGGGATCGATGAGCAGGGCCTTTCCGGAATAGAATTCTCACTCGATTCGGTCATCAAGGGAAAAGGGGGAAAAGTGGATGCCCAACTTGATGCACGAAGCCAGATATTCAGTCTTGAATATCTTGAAAGTGAGATCCCGGGTAAGAACCTTCACCTTACAATAGATCTTCCGATCCAATATTTTGTTGAGAAAAAACTTGAAGAAGTTGTGAGAAAATATAATGCAAAAGGCGGATCGGTAATTGTTATGAATTCAAGGGATGGTTCTCTTCTGGCGATGGCCAGTTACCCCGGATATGATCCTTCAAGAATCAGTAATACAAAGCAATCTGTACTAAAGAATAATGCGCTTTCATTCCTTTACTATCCGGGCTCGACATTCAAAGTTATACTGGCATCTTCAGCTCTGGAGAACGAAGTGTGTGATGTAGACTACAAATTTAATTGTTACAACGGTGAATATTCGATGAATGATCTGAAAATTCAGGATGTTCATCCGTACGACACGCTTAGTTTCAGGGATATCATAGTGTACTCAAGTAATATCGGAGCAGCACAGATCGGAATGAGGCTCGGAGACAAAAGGTATTATAGCTATATAAAAAAGTTTGGTTTCGGGAATGAGTTGGATATAAGGCTCCCTGCTGCTGAAAAAGGGATTGTTAATCCACTCAAAAGGTGGAACAGGTACTCTTCGGCATATGTTGCCCATGGCTATGAAATTTATGTTTCTCCGGTTCAAATGATCAGGGCGTTAAATGTAATAGCTTCAGGCGGCTATCTTGTAGAGCCGAAAATATTAAAATCAATAGACGGCATCCTTTTCAGAAACAGCAGGCCAAAGCGGATAATATCCGGGAATACCTCTTCTATGGTGACAGACATAATGGTAGACGTAGTTGATATCGGCACAGGAAAGAAAGCTGCTCTGACTGAGCTGAAAGTGGCAGGGAAAACTGGAACAGCAAAAAAATATAAAATGGGGAAATTCAGAAAACTCTATGTATCCTCTTTCGGAGGGTTTTTCCCTGTTGATGATCCGGAAATAACGATTTTTATTGTGATAGATGAACCGAAAGGGTTGTTCTATGGAGGAGATGTTGCTGCTCCATTGTTTAAAGAAATATCGAAAAGAGTGATCATGAGTCAGAATATCGGTTATGAAGATCAGAAACTTCCAGGAGTGAGGATATGAGTAATATAAGGAATCTCCTCGCAGGAATAGAGACAATAGAGGTGAGAGGCTCTCTGGATATTCAAATTACCGGGATCACTCAAGATTCCAGACAGGTAAATGAAGGGAATTGTTTCATTGCCATCTCAGGATATAAGGATGATGGAAATAAATATATTGATGATGCAGTTTCTAAAGGTGCAATACTTGTGATATCCGAAACATCACCTGCAGGTAATTATCCCGGAGTAACATGGGTTCGGCTTAAAGATATCAGGAAAGCATTTGCAACAATAAGCCTCAATTTTTATGGAGATCCTCTGAAGGGTAAATATGTTGTAGGAGTTACCGGGACGAATGGAAAGACAACGGTGGTTGCTCTGATCGATTCTATCTTTAGAAGAAAGATGAGGACTGTTAAGTTCGGTACACTTGGTGCATGGTGCGGGATGAACGGAAAGAAAGCTTCTCTTACCACACCTGAAGCAAATGATATATATAAATTTCTTGCCGAGGAATGCAGCGGTGATTTTGAAAATGTGATAATGGAAGTATCATCAGTTGCTCTTGAATTGGACAGGGTGACGGGAATAGACTTTTCTCAGGCTATCTTCACAAATTTGTCGGGGGACCATCTTGATTTCCATTACAATATGGAAAATTATTTTGATTCAAAGCTGTTACTCTTCAGATCTTTAACCCCGGATAAATGGGCGATATTAAATATTGATGATGAAAAGGGAAAATCAATCATTGAAATAATAGATTCAAAATATATCACTTTCGGGTTTTCGAGTGAAGCAGATGTTAAACCTGTTAGTTACAAATTGTCAGCAAAGGGAATTAAGGCCCTTATTTCTACTCCTGCCGGTGATATTCAGATAGAGAGCTGTCTAATCGGCAGAATCAATCTATTGAATATCATTGCCGCAATTGCTTCTGCTATTGTCAGAGATATAAGTTTTAAAGATATTGCAGCTGCAATGAAAGAATTCAAAAATGTAAAGGGGAGGCTTGATAAGGTATTTGAAAATGATTTTGCTGTCATTATTGATTATGCTCACACAGACAATGCGCTTGAAAATCTTTTGCTAAGTGTGAAAGAGTTAAATTTCAGAAAGATAATCCTTGTATTCGGAGCCGGCGGGTCGAGAGATACAACAAAAAGGCCAAGAATGGGTGCGGTTGCAGCTGAGTTTGCAGATGAAGTTATTGTAACCAGTGACAATCCCAGGGATGAGGACCCCGGCGATATAATCAAGCAGATCATTGCCGGGTTCCCTGATGGATTCAAATCTTATCAGATAGAGAAGGACAGAGAGAAGGGGATAGCTGCGGGAATAAATATTGCAGCCAAAGGGGATGTCGTTATTATCGCCGGAAAGGGGCATGAGGATTACCAGATCCTGGGAAAAGAAGTGATCCATTTTGATGATTATGAAGTTGTTGCAAATCTCACGGAGGCTAAAGGTGTCTGAATTTAAAATTGATGAGATCCTGAGAATTACCGGAGGAGAATCTTTTAATTTTAAACGGAATGAGTGTTTCTCTGAATTTGAATTTGATACTCGTAATATTAAAAATGAGAATACGCTTTTCTTTGCACTAAGTTCTGATAATGGTGACGGTCACAGATTTATTCCAGGCCTGAACAGTTTCAAGGGAGCAGC
>JAGLQR010000167.1 GCA_023136725.1 Candidatus Aminicenantota bacterium | reverse complement strand
ACACCAAAGATCATGATAGCCATGAATATGTAAAATCTTTTTGATGGAATTTCCTTAAGGAATAAAAAAGCAAAAAGAACTGCCGCTGCCGATGAAAGAGACATGATAAATGAAGCATTAACTGCTGTTGTATTCTGCAGCCCCCATAGTTTTAAAATGATTCCTAATCCGGAGAATCCGATCCCCAGAACAAGAAAATGTTTGTAATTCTTCTTTACTATTTTTACCGGATCATATTTTTTATAAAAAAGGATCACAGATATGATAGCAAATCCGGCTGTTATCCTTAGAAAAGCGAAAACCACCTTATCAACTCCATGATTAAGTACAATTTTCTGCAATATGTGCCCCATTGCAACGAACAAAGCAAAGCAGATCAGATATATGACACTTCTTATTTTCATTTCTTTTAAAAAGTATTGTACTTCAAGCTTTTCGTTTTAACAAACTATGAGTTGACACTAAAATTCAATCCAATTATATTATTAAACATATATGGAGGCGGGGATGACAATAAAAAAATGTTCTATTTCACTACTTATAATATTTTTATTTGTAATAGTAAACGTTGGTTTGTTAAAAGCTGAAGAATCTGAAAGCCCCGGGAAGCTGGCATATAAAGTAATGAAAACTGCAGAATCTCATAAGAGTAAAGGTGAGATATATGAGGCCGGCAAGGTATTTCTTGAGTCAGCTATGATGTACAAAAGAGCTATAAAAAGCGAGCCGGACAATAGAGGATATAAAACAAATTTTAAATACTGCCTCGGGACCCGGGGGTATATCCATATAAAAAAAGGCCAATCCATGATCAAGGAGAAGAAATTCGGAGAGGCTGCAAAATATTTCAAATGGGCAGCTGATGCATATAAATATGCTCTTAAAGAATTACCGGGAGAGAGGAATTTCAAGACCAATCTTGAATTTGCACAATACCATGGAGGGACAGCTAATTTCGAATATCAGCTTGGGAATCAGGGGAAAGCTCCGGACCTGAAGATCGAAAATTTCAATGGTGGCAAAATAGATTTAGCTGACCTTCAGGGAAAAGCAGTTCTTCTTGAATTCTGGGCAGGCTGGTGCCCTTCGTGTAAAAAAAGTCTGCCGAAACTTGAAAAACTATACAAAGAATTATCATCTAAAGGTTTTGAAATTATTGCTGTTGCCATGGACAAAAATAAAACATGGAAAAAATACGGGTCGGACAAAAAAGCAATAGAATCATCTAAACAATACTCATTTTTATTCGGTTGGGGAGATAAATCTGTTTCGAATGCATATGGGAATTTCAACTCTGTCCCGACAATTATCCTTATCGATAAAAGAGGAAACCTTTATAAAAAAGTATCTTCTAATGACCAATCAGAGGAGAATCTCAGGAAACTTATAAAGTCATTACTTTGATACCGGAAAAACAATGCAACTATATATAATTGCATTCTGATATAATTGTTTTAAATTAACATAATTTAAGGAGTCCAGCATGATGAGAAAGTCTTTTATTCACATATACATTTTATTAATTATTTTTTCTTTAATGAATATCCAGGGATATGCAGCAATAGATGAAAACACAATTTCATTCAAATCTGAGATATTAAAAATTCTTTCGTCAGAATTACAATCTTTAAAGGACCTTTACATAGATCTTCATAAAACTCCCGAGCTCTCATCCAGGGAAATCAACACTTCAAGGAAGATGGAGAAAGAGTTGAAGAATGCCGGATTCGAGGTTACATACGGAGTAGGAAAATATGGTGTTGTAGGAATAATAAAGAACGGCCCGGGAAAAACTGTTATGGTCAGAGCCGATATGGATGCTCTCCCGATCATAGAAAAAACAGGTCTTTCATATAAAAGCAAAGTCAGCACAAAGGACAGTTCCGGAAACGATGTCGGTGTAATGCATGCCTGCGGCCACGATATCCATATGACCGTATTTACAGGAACAGCGAGAGTCCTGGCGAAACTTAAGGATAAATGGTCAGGAACATTAATGATGGTTGCCCAGCCTGCAGAGGAAACAGGGATTGGAGCAAAAGCAATGCTGGAGGACGGCCTTTTTACAAGATTCCCCCGCCCCGACTATGCACTCGCACTGCATGACGGCCCCATCCCGGCAGGAATGGTAGCATCAAAACCGGGATATATTCTTGCAAATGTCGACTCTGTTGACATTGAAGTAAAGGGTATAGGGGGACATGGAGCGGCACCGGAAACAACTAAAGATCCTATTGTAATTGCATCACAGATAGTACTGGCACTTCAGACAATAGTCAGCAGGGAAGTGCCTCCCAACAAAAAAGCTGTTGTTACGGTCGGATCGATACACGGTGGAACAAAACATAATATCATTCCCGACAGGGTCCATTTGAAACTTACGGTCCGCTCATACGAGAAGGAAATAAGAAAAAGTATTCTCGATTCTATCAAAAGGATTGCAAAGGGTATCGGTATCGCTGCAGGACTTAAAGAGAAGAACCTTCCTGTAGTTACAATCATGAACGAATCTATAAGTGCCACTTACAACGATCCGGAACTGACAAAAAGGGTTATGAAATCTTTTAGAAAGGTATTAGGGGAAAACAATGTTCTCATTACTGAAGCAGTAACAGCTGGTGAAGATTTTTCAGAATACGGCAGGGTTGAACCGAAAATACCCACATTTATATATTGGCTCGGAGCAGTAAACCCTGAAAAATTCATGGAGGCACAAAGATCAGGAGAAAAACTTCCGGGACTCCATTCTCCCTTCTGGGCACCCGATTATGAACCGACAATTAAAACCGGTGTTTTGACAATGAGCTCAGCTGTACTGGACCTCCTGAAAAAATAGGCTCAGCCTTCCCCTTTCTCAAGGGGCAAGGTGAATTCGCATCAGCGAAGAGAGGGCGGCCTGGGCCGGATTAAAGGGGGATCAGAACGCTTTCTCAACAGGAAGCTGCGGGTCTTCGTTTACTATAAGCTTAAATATATCACTTCTTGCATAATGGCCTGTCACATCAAAATCAAGTTTCCCCCGCACAACTTCTCCCATATCCAAATCTGCATATAAGATCCCCTCTTTATCATTAAGAGGCCCTTCAATAACTTCACCCTGTGGAGATACAATAACACTTCCACCATTGCACAAAATATCCGGCATGTTCTCAAGCTCCTCTATCAACTCAAGATCGGGCGGATACATATCTTTTGTTACAAATTGGTTACATCCGAGGACAAAACACCTCCCTTCAAGAGCTATGTGCCTCATGGTCGCCTGCCACCTTTCACGCTGGTCAGCTGTCGGGGCGATATATATTTCCACCCCTTTCCCATATATAGCCATCCTCGCCATTGGCATATAATTTTCCCAGCATATCAATCCCCCGATCTTCCCGAGTTCAGTATCAACTACTGTAAGAGTGCTCCCGTCTCCCTCTCCCCATATTAATCTTTCAGATCCTGTGGGCTTAAGTTTTCTATGCTTCCCGAGGATTTCCCCATCCTTCCCGAAATAAAGAAGAGTGCAATACAATGTCCCTTTACTGAAATCAGAATCCTTTTCGATCACACCTATAGCAACATACACTCCATGCTTTTTTGCATACTCACCGATCTTTTTAATTGCCGGACCCGGTATTTCAACAGAATTGTTCCAATACCTCTGCCACAACTTCCTCCCTTCATCCGTCCTGCCACCAACTTTCATTCCAAATGAAAGTCCCCGCGGATATGCAGGGATAAAAGCTTCTGGAAATAAGATGAACTCCGCTCCATTCGTAGCGGATTCGCCTATAAGTTCACAAACTTTTTCTATTGTCTTTTCAAGGTTGAACATTACCGGTGCAGCCTGAACTACCGCAACCTTAACTGAAGCAGATCTGTTAGTCATTTCATTCTCCTTTGATCGAACAATCCTTATTTTATATCCCGTATAGTTGTAAAATCAAACCTATTATTTAAAAAATTTAACTAAACTCCTATTGAATATTACTACTATTTATATAATCTATTAATAGATGAGGGTAAAATGAAAAATATAATAGTCATTCTTATTATAGTTTTATTCCTGTTTAGCTGCAGCGCTTCCAAAGTATCTCCCCCGAAAATTGATCTGAGAACCGGTGGCAGGATCGGAGTGATCACTTTCAAAGTTGAAAATGCAAGAGGTGTTCTTGATGAGATCGCAACTGAAATACTTGTAGGGCATCTGAAAAAATACTATGAAAAGTCAGAGATAATTTTATTGGGAAAACCGGAAGATATTATGTTAAAAGAATTCGGATTAGATGTATCTATAAAAACACTGGAAAATTTATGCAGAGAACAAAAACTTGACAACATTATATTCGGTAAGATCATAGTCTCAAATATCAGGGCAAATATGAAAGTTAAAAGCCTCCTGCAACGGTCACGTATCAGTGCAAAATTCAGAATGACAGCGGAACTTAACCTCTATATTGCATTATCTGGAAATGTCACTTGGAAAGGATCCTCCTATAAAGAAGGAGACGCCTCCTATGATCATTATTCAAGGGATCTGAATCCTGATTTTTATGTATCAGATAAGGACGAATCCTATAGAAAATTTGTCAGAAAACTGATCTACTCCCTTACCGAAGATTTCCGTTCATCACGTTAAACTATTACATTACGAGAGCATATCCGATCTTCAGGAAAAATGTTCTGTCAGTTCTTGTAATGTCGATCCCCTTTAATCCGAAATGGTTATCCGAATAACCCAGGAATAGAACCGTCTGCGGATTTATCTTATATGAGAAAAGAAATTGAGTGAACACTGCCTTCGTCTTCTCATCGACAGGCACGATATAGAGTCCGGTATTTCTGTCAATATGAGTATATTGAACAATTGCCCGAACGAAAGTTCTGATATTTAAATTATAGATGAATTTTGCCTGCAAAAGATTCACCGTATAAACTTTTTCGCCTTCAAAATCAAATTTTTCATAGACATG
>JAGLQR010000166.1 GCA_023136725.1 Candidatus Aminicenantota bacterium | reverse complement strand
CTGCATCCGACCGAGCAGAAGCTGCATATAGATTCATGATCCTCTTTCGGAAGAGTACCGAGAACCTTGAATGGATATTTTTCAGATATTGCGCCTGTAGGACACACATCTACACAATTCCCGCAGGAAATGCAATTGGTTTCCATCAGATGCTTTTCCATTGCCGGTTTCACAATCGCCTGGAATCCTCTCTTCACAAAGCCGAGCGCCGCAACCTCAAGGATCTCTGCACAGATCCGGACACACTTCCCGCAATTTATACACTTATTCGGATCAAGTGTAATAAATGGGTGATCATAATCAACTTTATACTTTCTTACCTCACCCACATAGTCATCTATATTGATCCCATACTCATCACTATATTGCCTGAGTTCACAATCAGAATATTCCGAACAACCGCATTCGAGACATCGCCGGACTTCATTCCCGGCCTGCTCAGTATTAAATCCCAGCTCAACTTCATCAAAACATTTAGTTCTGTGAACAGGGTCAAGTTCATTCATACTCTCTTTTTTAACTTTTGCCGCATGATAAAGTTCATGCTCCGGCACCTCATTGAATTTATGTTTAAAACTATAAAACTTATCCGGTGCTCCCTTTGCAACGCCGTACTCAAGATACTTATCTATCGCAGCCGATGCTCTCTTGCCATGAGCTATGGAAGTTATTGCGGTGAAAGGTCCGGTGACTGCATCTCCACCCGCAAAAACTTTCTTCCTCGAAGTCTCCATGGTCTTATCATTCACTATAATTGTGCCCCATTTTTCAAGATCTACTTCATTATCAGATCTGTTAAATGAAATATCGACACTCTGCCCGATAGCACCGATCAGATAGTCCAGTTTAATCTCAAATTCTGATCCCTCAACCGGAACAGGTTTGGGCCTTTCACCGGGTTCTGCTTCTTTCAGTACCATCTCTATACATTCAACACCTTTCAGCTTATTCCCCTCTCTGAGCAGTTTCGTTGGTAAAGTGAGTATTTTTATTTCAACACCTTCTTCTCTTGCTGCATCAATTTCCGCTTGATGCGCAGGCATCTCTTTTTCTGATCGTCTGTAGAGTATCATTACTTTATCAGCTCCGCATCTGACTGCAGTCCTGGCTGCATCAATTGCAGTATTACCACCGCCGACAACACCTACAATTCCTTTAAGCTTTGCCTTATCTTTCAGCTGCAGATCCCTGAGAAAATCAATACCCTTAATTACCCCTTCAGTCTCATCTTCATGCTCAAGTCTCATACTGCTTGCACCCTGGGCTCCAACAGCCAGATAAACAGCATCAAATCCTTCCTTAATTAGAGAGTCCGCAGTAAAGTCCTTGCCCATTTCCACTCCGGTATTTACATCAATTCCAAGTCCCGTGATCCAGTTTATCTCTGTATCCAGTATTTTCTTCGGGAGCCTGTATTCAGGTATCCCATACTTGAGCATTCCGCCAAGTTCCGGCAGCTTATCAAATATTGTTATCTGGTAACCTTTGAGCCGGAGATAATATGCGCAGGATAAACCGCTGGGCCCCCCTCCGATAATCGCGACCCTGCCTTTTTTTTCCTCTTTGATCTCAGGTGTCCACATATGTCCCATATCGATATCGGCGACATACCTTTTAAGATAATTGATCCCTACCGTTTCATCTATTATGTCCCTTCTGCAAGCGACCTCACAATCTCTGACACAAACCCTTCCAATGGAAAGGGGAAGAGGATTATTCTCTTTCACAAGTTTCAGAGCTTCTTCATTTTTACCTTTCGCTATTAGTGCAATATATCCCTGTGCATCAACATTTGCCGGGCAATTATTAATACATGGCCCGATACAATCCGCATAATGGTTCGAAAGCAGCAGTTCAAGTGCTGTTTTTCTTGATGCCATAACCTTCTCAGACCGGGTATTAACAACCATTCCGTCAGTAACTTTAGTGGCGCAGGAGGGAAGCAGCCTGTTGACTCCTTCAACCTCTACGACACAGACAAAACAGGACCCGTAAGGCTCTATCCTGTCATCATTACAAAGTGTAGGTATTTTGTCTAAATTGTTCTCATCTACTATCTGAAGAATGGTTTTATCATCTGTGGCCTTTATTGATTTTCCGTTTATTGTTATTGATACTTCTTTCATCTGGGTCTCCGGTTATTCCTATATTTTTTCGATTGCATCAAATTTGCATGCCTGAAAGCAGAGTGAGCACTTAATACATTTTTCAGGATCTATCCAATGGATCTCTTTGACCGATCCTTCGATTGCATCCACGGGACAATTCCTGGCGCAAAGTGTACATCCCGTACATTTTTCCGGTATTACTTTATATTCGATCAATGCCGCACAACTATGCGCCGGACACATTTTGTCCCTAATGTGTGCTTCATATTCTTCTCTATAATATTTCAATGTGGTTAAAACCGGATTCGGAGCAGTCTGTCCTAATCCGCAAAGACTACTCTCTTTTATCTTATATGACAATTCTTCCAGAAGATCGAGATCCTTCTCCTCTCCCTTACCGAGTGTGATCTTTTCAAGTATCTCTAACATCCTTTTGGTCCCTATCCTGCAGAAAGTACATTTCCCGCACGATTCATTCTGGGTAAATGTCAAAAAGAACTTTGCGAGGTCCACCATACAGGTGGTCTCATCAAGTACTACCATACCACCGGAACCCATAATAGCGCCGGTTTTTGTTATCTCATCATAATCGATCTGAAGATCTCCCATCGATGCAGGTATACAGCCGCCGGAGGGACCACCCATCTGAACGGCTTTAAATTTGCCACCACCCTTTATACCCCCGCCTATTTCAAGTACAACCTCATTAATGGTCATTCCCATCGGTACTTCTGCCAGTCCGCTTTTTGCGATCTTCCCGGCAAGTGCAAATACTTTAGTACCTTTGCTCTTTTCCGTTCCCATTGATGAAAAAGCCTCCGGGCCGTTATTAATTATCCATGGTATATTGGCAAGTGTTTCAACATTGTTTATATTTGTAGGTTTTTCCCACAATCCTTTTACAGCCGGAAACGGAGGCCTTACCCTGGGAATTCCTCTTTTCCCTTCTATTGAAGCTATTAATGCTGTCTCCTCTCCACATACAAACGCTCCAGCACCCTCTTTGATCTTTATGTTAAAATTGATTTTTGATCCGAAGATCCCTTTACCGATATATCCCTTTTCCGTTGCCTGCCCGAGAGCTGTTCTGAGCCTTTCTATTGCTTTGGGGTATTCTGCCCTTACATAAATATAGCCATATTCCGCTCCTATTGCATAAGCGGCTATCATCATCCCTTCTATTACCGAATGGGGATCACCTTCAAGAACACTCCTGTCCATGAATGCACCGGGATCACCTTCATCTGCATTGCAAATAACATATTTTCTCTCTCCCGGAGCCTCTCTGGTAAACCTCCATTTAAGTCCGGTCGGGAATCCGCCACCGCCTCTTCCCCTCAATCCGGAATCAGTGATGGCCCTGATCACTTCCTCAGGAGAATCATCGTTAATCACCTTTTGAATCGCACTATATCCTTCCCTGCCTGAATATTCATCAATGGAATTAGGGTCTATCTCCCCGCAATTTCTCAGTACTATCCTCTTCTGTTTTTCAAAGAAAGGGTCTTCACTTTCACTTTCACCCATCTTAACAAGCCACTCTTCTATCGGCTTTCCTGAGATCAGGTGATCCTCTACTATCTTTTTTACTTTTGCCTTATCAACTTCAGCATAAAGCCATTTCCCGTTATCATCATTAATTTCGACAAGGACTTCTCTGTAGCACATCCCCATACATCCTGTTTCTTTCAGTTCAAAATCAATGTTATTCTTATCTTTCTCGATCTTCAATTCATCAAAAACCGTATAACCGCCTGCAGATATTCCACAGGTTCCGAGTCCGACTTTAACTTCAACCATTTCAGATCCCCTTTTACTTTTGTCTGTATTTTTTCAGGACTTTTCTGACCTTATCGGGAGTAAGGCTCCCGAATGTTTCTTCATTGACCATTATGACCGGTGCAAGTGAACAACATCCGAGACATGCTACGGATAGCAGGCTGAACATACCGTCATCGCTGGTTTCCCCAACTCCGATCCCAAGTTCATTAAGCAGCATATCAACGATACTTTTTGCCCCATTCACATGACAGGCAGTCCCTTCGCACACTTTTACAATATATTTCCCCAAAGGTTTCAACCGGAATTGAGAATAGAAAGTAACAACTCCGTAGATCTCCGCAGCCGGGATCTCTGCAAATTCACTTATATAATTTATTACCTTTTCGGGAACATACCCATACGAATCCTGAGCAGACTGCAATAGAGGAATCAGAGCGCCGGGTTCACTTCCGTTTTTTAAAAGGTCAATTTTAAATTCTTTGATATTCAGATTTATTTCTTTACTTAAATTTTCACCCATACAAAAAGGACCTCCGAATTAGAATAAGTAGTTATAAATAATAACGAATGGGAATTCTATTACATTTCAAACAGATTGACAACAGGAAATTTCTTTATTTTTAAAATTCCTTCAAGAGGAAGAACTTTTTCTTCAATAAAGCTATCAATATCCGTATAAAATGAACCCTGAACGAAAAGAACTATATTATGGTTACCGGTAGTATAATCACAAAATATAACGTTATCATCAAGTTTTAATGCGGGGTATATCCTGTCAAGTTTTTCCTTTTCTACATCAAGGAGAATATATGAGCAGACTTTATTAGCCATATTTCTTCCTTTGTTAAAACCTGCAGGATCAGCCGAAAGTGCATCTTCTGCTGCCTCTAATACTTCGTTTGTTGCATCATCAAGAAATGGATTTGCAATCTCCAGGAATTCAACACTACTGACACCTTCAATATTCGATACTTTATCATTTGCAATAGCTCTGATCTCTTCCATACTTCCACCCTGCACCAGCATAAAGATATCATGATCTCCCCGTGTCGCATCACAATAGACAACATTTTCCATGTAATAAAGTTTTCTGTAAGTGTC
>JAGLQR010000165.1 GCA_023136725.1 Candidatus Aminicenantota bacterium | reverse complement strand
CAGATATTAAAGCAGAACCCGGACTTCTTAAAAGTTTCAAAACTGAAAAATCAGATAATATAAAAATGGCCATATTAGAGTCTCTCGGTAAATGTGGTGGGGAAGAGTCTCTTGAATATCTCAGCGATCCTTTACTGAGTCGAAGCAACGATCTCATAATGAGAGGGCAGGCTCTTGGGATATACAGGTTCATTCTTAGAAAAAAACACACTGAGAAGGGATTGGAAACCGTTATCAGAACTCTTCTGAAAAGTGATTCAACAGATGTAAGGTTTTATGCTTCCAATGCTCTGTCACGAATAAGGGATGTTGATCTTTCAAATTATTTTGAGGATCTTCGTGATCTGATTGGAAGAGAAAAAGAGGACAGAGTAAAGATGAACCTGATCATTGCCCTCGGAAAATGTAAAGGAGGTGAAGTTGTTAAAATTTTACGGACTTTCCTTAGTGATGGAATTGATCAGAGAATAGTTGTTAACACCATACGTGCACTCGGGAAATTCGAGTATAGTGTAGTTAAAAGTGATATCCTGCCACTCCTTACCAATAAAAGTTATCAAATATCAGTTGCTGCTTCAGAGGTAATGATGAGAATCGGATCTGGAGAAGATTATAAAGCTTATTTTAAAATCTCCAGAAGAACAGAGAATTGGAGAGCTGGAGCAAATCTTATGAAACTTTCACTCAAACTTGCACCTGACAAACAGGAAATTTCATCTATGATCAAAAGCTATTATAAAAAGTCTGTAGATCCGTATGAAAAAGGTTCATTATTGATCGCATTGTCTGAATACCCGATGAACTATCCGTTTGTTGAAGAAGAGACCTTCAAGAAAGTCGGGAAAGTTGTATCCACTTCAGGGATGTCATCGATATCCGAGATGATATCAAAAAAAGGATATGATCCTGAAAAAGAAATATCCACCGGTAAAGGTTCTCATGTTCTCAGAAAAGTTTTTGCTGATATTTTTAAAAGAGGCATTCTTTCCGGAGACAGCAGCCTTATTATGATCTCTTCATCGGCACTGAGAGATCCTGATAACAAGTTTAAAGAAGTTATTTCAGATCTTGCATTTCTGGAAAAATCACTAGAGCAGGCTCAACAACCGGGAGCTGAGGACAAAAAAAAGGCAATAGAAAAAACTCTTAATTTCTTTCGGGGGAAACAGGAAGAGAAGGGAGATAATCCAATTCAGGAGAAACCTCTGGACTGGGAAAAGATCACAAATATCCCTGCTGACCAGAAAGTGAAGATTGAAACAGATGAGGGTATTATAGTATTAAAATTATTTGTCAATGAATCTCCGGGGTCGGTATCTAATTTTCTGGACCTAATCCGGGAAGGATATCTCGGTAAAAGTGCTTTCCACAGAGTAGTGCCCAATTTCGTGATACAGGATGGGTGCCCGAGGGGCGATGGATGGGGTGGGCCTGAAACAACTATCCGTTCAGAATTCTCCAGATCATATTATGAGGAGGGTAGTCTTGGGATGGCTTCATCGGGGAAGGATACAGAAGGGAGCCAGTGGTTCATTACTCACTCTTCCACACCTCACCTTGACGGCCGGTATACAATATTTGGCAAAGTTATAGAAGGAATGGAAATTGTAAATAGAATAAAAGTAGGGACGCGGATCCTTAAATATGTGATTTTATAAGGTCAGTATTACCTGTTCTCTACCTGCTTCATCATTCCTGATATAATCTTCCTTACTTCAGCAGAAGGGGCCTCACCAAGCATTTTTTCCAGCAGGTTCAATGCTTTGCTGCGCTGACCCATTTTTATATATCCTCTGGCTATGTTTATTTTTAAATTGATATCCTTTCCTCTTGATAATTGGAGAGCCCTTTCATAATTGTAAACTGCTTTTTTATAAAACCCTTTTTGTTCGAATATACTCCCCTTTAGATTGTATAAAGAAATAAATTCAGGGTTTTTAATCAGCCCCTTCTCAATGTATCTAAGTGCGTTATCCAACTTCTTCATTTTCAACTCAAGCAGAGCCAGGTTAAGAAAAGCGTTCTCCGGAGAATCGTATTTACTGGAATTTGCAGCGATAAGATAATTCTCTTTTGCAAGATCATAATTCCCCAGCTCTGTATGTATTATTCCGATAAAGTTAAAAGCATCAGCATTTAATGGATAATGCTTTACTATATTGGTAAATTCTTTCAGGCTCTCCTTGAACTTCATTTGCTTAAGATAGACTATCCCAAGTCCCATGGATGCTCTCATCATCCCTGGTTTCTTTTTCAAAGCCATTTTAAATTGTTCCATAGCAATATTCAAAATTCCCTGATTAAGATATCTATAACCCATGTTCATGCTATATTCAGCGGTCCCTTTTCTCAAGTAGTCAGGGATTGTTTTTACTTCTTTTTTACAAAAACTTAAAAAAACCATTAATATCATTAAAAGCAGAAGAATTGATTTTCTGGTCATTTTGTCTCCTTTATTTTGCCAAGGACAGAATAAGCTTTTACAGGCTTCGATATTCCATGGAGGCTTATTTCTCCCAATTGCTTGAAATTAAATTTCTTTCTGGTCTGTTTCATAGTAGTCTCAGAAACAATGATCTCCCCCGGCTTTGCAACTCCTGATTCAAGACGTGAAGCAATATTAACAGTATTTCCAATAACTGTATAATCATACCTGCTTGGAGATCCGAAATCTCCTGATATAAGCTTTCCGGAGTTTATCCCGATCCGGATCTCTATTTTTTCCTTTTCAGGAATTGAACGGTTCATTTTCTTTAATCTTTTCAGCATTTCCAGAGCAGTATTGATAGACAGCTCTGTATGGTTCTTTTGTTCGAACGGGACTCCAAAAACTGCCATGATCGCATCCCCTATATATTTATCGAGAGTTCCATTATTCTCAAAGATTATATCGGTCATCTCAGTAAAAAAATTATTGAGGAATACACCGATCTCCATTGGTCCCATATTTTCTACACGGGTCGTAAATCCTACTATATCCATAAAAAGGACGGATGCTTCACATTCATGATAGCCGGCAAGATCGCTTGTTTTACTGTCCTGAAGCTCCATTATCTTTGAAACTATTGCCGGAGAGTGATACCGCTCAAGTCTGGAGCGTATCTTTTTTTCCCGATTCAGGTTATTAAGGCTTTTTATCCCCTCTACAGATAATCCTGTAAAATTTGCAATAATGGATATCATTTCAAGATCTTTCTCTTCAAATATTTTCCCCATCTTTGTGGTGTCGGCATAAATCAATCCGTAAATTGAATTTTTTGTCCAGATCGGGATCGACATTGCAGATTTTATACCATACATGATTATACTCTTGGCTCCGTCAAATCTGGAATCATCCATTGTATTTGATGAAAGAATTGCGACCTTTTCATTTATTGATCTCATTGCAATAGTTTTTGATATTTTAATGTCGTCTTTCTCAGACCCTTCAGAATGAGAATATCTGAGATCAAGGTCATCATTTTCCTGGTCATATGAAAATATATACAATTTGTTCGGATTTAAAAAATTGAATAGAAGTTCACCTACTTTTTCAAAACTTTCTTCAAAGGTTGTTGCCCCTATCAGATTTTTCCCCAATGAAGTGAGTGATTCTAACATATTTAATTCTGATGTTATTGCATCCTTGTCCTTTTTTAATTTCAGATTGTCAGACAGGGGGATCATAACAGATATCCTCTGGTCATCAATGTCCGTTATCCTGGGTATTTTTGTCTCTTCAAGAAACTTCAGAATGCTTCTTCCAATAGTTATATTGTCACCAACTTCGAGTATTTTTTCCTCGATTTTTATTCCATTTACATAAGTACCATTTGTGCTTTTCAGGTCAATTATCTTATAGGTATCACCTGATCTTATAAGTTTGCAGTGTTTCCTGGAAATAGAAGTATCATCCATATAAAAATCATTCCCGGGCAGTTTCCCGATCGTTATCTCGTTTTTTATCAATGAGAAAATCTTCTGTTCATCATTAATGACAAAATCTAATCTAAATTCCATTCTATTTTCAGGCTCCTCTGCATTAATTCTTTAAGTGCACCTGCAGGATCTTTATCTTCAAAGAGTATTTCGTAAACCTTGTCTGAGATAGGCATTTCAATATCAAGTTCTTTAGAGAGGGATCTTATGGCTTTTGTGGTCTCTACACCTTCAGCAATTGTGATGCTCTTTTTTTCGATCTCTTTGAGGTTTTCTCCTTTTGCGATCCTTACACCCAACTGGAAGTTTCTCGAAAGGGGGCCGAAACTGGTAAGCATCAGGTCTCCTATACCGGCAAGTCCCCAGAATGTTTCCCTGTTTGCTCCGAGTTTTAATCCGATCTTTAATATTTCCATGCTGGCACGTGTAACAAGTGAAGCTGTCGTATTGAACCCGTACCCAAGCCCGTTTATGATTCCGGATGCAATAGCCATTATGTTCTTCATAGAACCGGCTACTTCTATACCGATAAGGTCATCAGATCTGTAGATCCTCAGAATAGAAGATGAGAACCTCTCCTGGATCTTTTTCAGGATATCAGGATTTTCTGAAGCAGCAACTATTGCGGTTGGAAAATTTCTGGACAGTTCTTTAGCGAATGAGGGGCCGGATATTGTTATCCAGTTTTTCAGAATTTCTTTGCCAAGAACATCTGAAGCTATCCTTGATATAGTTTTAAGGCTGGTTGATTCGAAACCCTTTGATAAACTTATTATTATTTTCCCTGACAATTTTTCTTTAAGTGATTCGAATGATTTTCTTATGAATTTAGAAGGAACTGCAAAAATTATTATATCCGCTTTTTCCACTTCATCCTCAAGGCCGGAAACAGGATACAGATTTTTCGACAGTATTACCTCAGGGAGAAATAGTGAATTTTCCCTGAATTTTTCTATTGATTCGATTACTTCTTTTTCACGGATCCACAATTTTACTTCGTTTCCCTGGGATGCAAGGTAGTTAGCAAACGAAGTTCCCCAGGATCCTCCTCCGATAACCAGTATATTATCCATTTTGTCTCCGG
>JAGLQR010000164.1 GCA_023136725.1 Candidatus Aminicenantota bacterium | reverse complement strand
TAGTCGACAGGGGTATTATCCTTGCAGGGGGCGGGGCCTTGTTGAAAAATCTGGATAAAAGGCTCAGAGAAGAAACGTCGCTTGCAGTTTTTATAGCCGAGGACCCTCTGACAAGTGTTGTGAAAGGGACCGGAAGGATACTGGAGAACCTGGATCTGCTGAAAAGGGTCGGACATAATTATTAATTAAGATCGCTGGACAAAGCATATTGGAAAGAGAAGCGAATCGTTCTCAAAAAAAAATTGCAGTATTTTTATTCATACTATTTATTAATCTTATACTTATATCAAATAATGTTGTTCTGACTAATAACAGATCGATTCTTCAGAATGTTATGCATTTGATTGCTTATCCTTTCCAGGCATCATTTGCGAAAGGCTCCGATTTCATTACCGGGAAATTGAGGTCCTACGTGTTTCTAAAAAATACATATAAAAACTTCCTGGTTCTGAAGAAAAAGCAGTCAGCATTGAAATACGAGAATTATCTGTTGAAAAAAGCTCTTAATGATCTGGATTTTTCAAAAAAAGCAAAAGAAAAATTTAAGCAATTTTCTATTGTAGATGTTATATCGATTGATTCAGGTTTCCCGTACAGTGGTGCCATAATTAATAAAGGATATTTTTCCGGGATCAAAAGGGATATGGTTGTGGTGAATATTGATAATGAACTGGTTGGGAAGATTGTTGAGCCTGTATCTATGTTCTCTTCTAAAGTAAGGTTTATTACAAATCCGATGGGTGGGGTTGGTGCTTACATTGAGAAGAACAAGCTTGAAGGACTGCTAAGGGGGCATAATACAAGTTCCTGCAGTTTTAATTATCTGATAGAGAATAAACCGGTTGAGGCTGGTGATATTGTAATCACATCCGGTACAGATAAAATATATCCCCCTTATCTTAAAATAGGAAAAGTTATCAGAATAGAGAAGAAAGTATTGATCCAGAATGTTGTTGTTAAACCTTATTTTACAAGTAAACCCATTAAGAAGCTGATTGTGATTAATAATGACTAAAAGACAATTTCGATTTACATTAGCGCTGTTTCTTATCCTGCTGCAGATACTTGTTAACCTGTACCTGAATGAATTTAATATTAATATTGATTTTTTATTTCTTATTCTCATCTATATTTCATCGAAGGGAAACTTTATGAAATCGTTGATAGCTGCAACTATTGTAGGATGGGGGACAGATCTTCTCAACAGTCAGATAATAGGTGTGTTCGGATTTTCAAGAGTTGTGATTGCATATATTATATTTGAGATAATAGTATTTATAGATTTTAAAAGACTCAGTTTTACATTTCTTTTTATATTTTTTTCTCTCTCTATCTCAAATCTGGTTGCGAGCTTGTTTTTATTGTTTATTAACGATTATGGACTAAGTGTTGGTATGATAATTTATCAACCGCTTCTGACAGGGATGTTCGCTGTCATCCTTGTGAATTCTGACAGGATTAAAGAGGCGATTAATGTTTATTGAACAACGTCAGATTGGCAGTAACGAAGAGAGAAGGATCACTTTCACTTCCAATGTCATTCTTACACTTATATTCATTTTTCTTTTTTTCTCCTTCTGGAATCTCCAGGTATTGAAGAAAGATCACTATTCTCTTCTTTCCACTCAGAATATTCTTAAGGAAGTTGAGATCAAAGCTCCCAGGGGAATTATTTTAGACAGGAACGGGAAGATACTTGCGGAGAATCGCTTGAGTTTTAATCTTTTCATAATAAGAGAAAATGTAAAGGACCTGGAGAGATCTGCGAAAGCGGCTTCTGAACTTACAGGACTTTCTGTTGATATTATCAAAGAGAGAATAAATAATTTTCGCAATTATCCCGGGTTCTATAAGATCCTTCTTAAGAGGGACCTGGATTTTAAGAAGGTTATATTCCTCGAAAGTCGTTCTGATATTTATCCTGAATTCACAATAGACCAGGAACCGGCACGAAGATATCCGTTTGGAAGTTCATCATCACATATTCTCGGGCATATGGCAGAGCTCTCTCCGAATGAGTTCGAGATAATGAAGAAGGAAGGATATTCATTGGGAGACATGTCCGGAGTCAGTGGCGTAGAAAAAACTTATGAGGCTGAATTGAGAGGAGTTAATGGAAGCAGAACTGTCATCAGGGATAATTTAGGACAGATACAAAAAACAGTTGATGTGGAAGAACCTGAGATAGGGGAGAGCCTTGTATTAACTATAGATATTGAACTCCAGAAGTTCATTGAAGAATTGTATAAAGATTACAATGGGGCAGCCGGCGTGGTTGATCTGAAAACAGGCGGCCTTGTTGCAATGGTAAGTAAACCCAATTTTGATCCGGGATTCTTTTCGTCATCTTTTACTGAGAAAGAATGGGTGGCTCTGATCAATGATGAGAATAAGCCTCTTCACAACAAGTTTATTCAGGGGCTGTATTCACCAGGGTCCACTTTCAAGATTGTTATGGCAGTTGCAGGGTTAAATGAAAAGATCATAACAACACGAACCAATACCACATGTTATGGGAGCAGGAAAATTTATGATCGTGTTTTTCATTGCTGGAACAGGCGTGGCCACGGTTCTGTAAACCTTATTGAAGCTATACAGAATTCATGCAATATTTATTTTTATCAGCTGGGTAAAAATACAGACATAGATATTATTGCCGGTTATGGAGTTAAACTCGGTTTAGGAAAACCGACTCTAATTGATTTACCAAATGAGAATAAAGGTTTGCTTCCATCCAGAAAGTGGAAACTTGATAACCTTGGAGAAAAATGGTATCCGGGTGAGACAATTTCTGTCGCTATCGGAGGGGGGATGATAACATCGACCCCGGCACAATTATTATCAATGATTAGCACAATAGCTCTAAGAGGTAAGAAACCACAGATCCACCTTATGAGGGAAATAAGGAGGAATGGTGATAAACTGAAAGAATATTTGCCCGCATTTGAAAAGGTAAACATTCCGGAGGAGATATTTGAAACGGTTATAGAAGGTTTATATAAAAGTGTAAATGAAGAAGGTACCGGAAGGGGTGCTATGGTAGAAGGGCTGGATATCTGTGGTAAAACAGGAACCCAACTGATACTTTCTCTTGAGAATCCTGATTACAAAGAACTTGTCAAAAAGAGAAAATTTACTCCTCATTCATGGTTCGTCTCATTTGCACCAAGAAATAATCCCCGATATGCATCGGTGATATTTGTTGAGAATGGCGGAGATGCAGGAAGAATAGCTGCTCCAATCGCAGGAAAAATTTACAGGAGGCTTTTCGAGAGTGAGTGATTTTTTAAAGTTTTTTGACAAAACAACTTTTCTGATATTGATCCTTCTTGTTGCTACCGGAGCTATGCTTGTTTTCAGTGCTGCACAGGGAGGTGATAATAATTATTTTATAAAACACCTGATAAAAATTGCAATTTCCTTAATACTTTTCTCTACAGTGTTTATGATAAAAACTGAAACAATATACAGGTGGAGTTTCGCTCTTTATATAATGCTTATCATTGTACTTATACTTCAGCTTCTTACCGGAAAAATAATATCGGGAACAAAAAGCTGGATAAAAATGGGCGTCCTCTCAATTCAGGTCTCAGAGTTTATTAAGATCCCGCTGGCATTAATTTTGTCAAGATATCTTGTGAAGATCCCAATTCTGAATTGGCGGGCATTTATCAGAGTTGCCGCAATGGTCATGATCCCGTTTGTGCTCATCGCACTTCAGCCGGATATGGGGACAGCATTTATTCTGGTCTCATTTATATTGTTTTCAATTCTGCTGAGAAAGATAAAACCATCAATAGTGATCATTTCCCTATTCATTATAGCGATCGGATCTTACGGAATGTGGAGCTACATGCTCAAGCCATACCAGAAAGAGAGGATCATATCTTTTGCAAATCCATCAAAATACAGCAAATCATCCGGATACCAGATCATTCAATCAAGAATTGCTTTCGGTTCCGGTGGATTAACCGGAAAAGGATATTTGAAAGGATCTCAATCCCGCTATAAATTTCTCCCGACCCGTCATACAGATTTTATCGCTTCTGTCCTGGGAGAAGAGTTTGGTTTTATAGGAATAAGCTTTCTTCTCCTTTTATACTTGATACTTTTTTACAGACAGTTCAATTTCAGAGTTAGTTCCGGCGAGGAGTTTTTTTTCGTATATCTTTTCAGTGGTTTGATCCTGTTCCAGTTTATTGTGAATATACTAATGGTTACAGGTTTGTTTCCGGTATTGGGGATACCATTACCATTTGTCTCTTATGGAGGATCTTCGATGCTTGCCTTTTCGATCGGAGAAGGGATCATTTTTAAAATGAAAGTCGAAAACTTTTTGCAGCATAAATAGTGTTCTTTTAATATGAACAGGGAAAAAATAAAACAATTTATTTTAAAGTTGCAAAACCCTCAGATATATTCCGGGAAAGAGATAAATGTAGTTAAAAGTGATTTCGGTAACGATAAGGTAAATATATGTCTTGTTTTTCCGGATACTTATGATATCGGGATGAGTCATCAGGGGATGAAGATACTTTATCATCTCCTTACATCGAATGAAGAAGTGAATGTCGAAAGGGCATTCCTTCCGGATAAAGACTCTATTGAGCTTTTTAAGAATGAGGACGTGGAGTTGTTCTCACTTGAAAGTAAAACTCCACTCAAACATTTTGATATGATCGGTTTCTCTATCCTGAGTGAGATGAGTTATACAAATATTCTGCAGGTCCTGGATCTGTCAAATATTCCTCTTTACACAAAAGAGAGGGATGGGGAATTCCCTCTTATCGTATCGGGAGGAATCACAGCTGCAGCAAATCCTGAACCGGTGAGAGATTTTATCGATATCTTTGCGATCGGTGACGGAGAGATACTTTTTCCCGAAATAGTCAAAATACTCCTGATGGAGAAGAAGGAAGAGAAGAGGAGCCTTGAAAATTTCAAAGATGTACAAGGCTTGTATGTTCCTTCATTGTTTAATGTTGAAAAGCGGGGGCGTTTCTT
>JAGLQR010000163.1 GCA_023136725.1 Candidatus Aminicenantota bacterium | reverse complement strand
ATATGGAAGATGCTGAGATCATGGTTTTTGCTTTCGGAGTTTCCGCAAGAGCAGCATTGAATGCGGTAAAGGAAGCAAGGGAGGAAGGTATAAAGGTCGGATTATTCCAACCTCTGACGATCTGGCCCTTCCCTAAAAAAGCTCTTCAGGAAAGATTCAAGAAAATCAAAAAGATCTTGACAGTCGAAATGAACATGGGGCAGATCAAATATGAGATCGAAAGAGTATCCTCTGATGATGTGATGAAGAAAACCCTCCTCAGAGCAAACGGAATTCCATTTACTCCGAAAGAGATAGTCAATTCCATTAAGGAGTTTACAAAATGAACAAATACGAAAAATATATAAGGTACCAGACATTTCCCACACCATGGTGTCCGGGGTGCGGTGATGGTATCGTTCTGAAAGCAATTGCAATGGCATTTTCCGATCTTGATCTGGATCCAAACGATATAATAGTTGTTGCCGGCATTGGATGTTCCGGAAGGATGCCAACGTTCTTTAATACTAATACTTTACACACTACCCATGGCAGAGCCCTCACTTTTGCAACAGGTGTAAAACTTGCAAGACCGGATAAGCTTGTTGTTGTTATCTCGGGAGACGGTGATGCACTTGCCATAGGAGGTAATCATCTGATTCATGCAGCAAGACGTAATATCGGCATTAAGATGATCCTTATAAATAACGGTGTCTACGGAATGACGGGAGGGCAGGTATCCCCGCTTACTCCTCAGAAATTTATAACTGAAACTACTCCATACGGAAATATTGAACCTAAATTCCATCCTGCAGAATTGATGATTGCCGCAAGAGCAACTTTTGTTGCAAGAGAAACAGTAAACAGGACAGTTCAGCTGAAAGAGGTCATAAAAAAATCATTTCAGCACAGCGGGTTCTCCGTTGTAGAAGCAATAAGTAATTGTCACATCAATCTCGGCAGAAAAAATAAGATGAAAAACCCTGTGAAAATGACGAAGTGGATCGCAGAAAGGACAGTTACAAAGGCACAATATGAAAAAATGACCCCCGAGGAAAGAGATCACAAATATCCGGTCGGTATCCTTCAGGAGGATACAGACAGATATGAATATGCCGAACTTTACCATAAGCATATTGTTCCGGCGGCAAAAGAAGCAGCAAAAAAGAATAATATAAAATAGGGCGAGGATAAAATGGACAGATATGAAATAAGATTAGGAGCAGTTGGGGGACAGGGAATTATAACGGCTGGAGCCCTTCTTGTTGATATTGCAGTGGAAAAGGAAGGAAAGCATGCATTGGAAAGCCCCACTTATACTGCAACTGTCAGGGGAGGCCCGACGAAGGTGGATGTTATTCTTTCAGATGAAAAAATAATATTCCCCCAGGCAAGTAAGATCGATTTTTTCCTCTGTACTTACCAGAAACCCTTTGATCTCTACAGAAATAGAGTCAAGGATGATGCAATAGTTGTTGTAGATTCAAATCTTGTTCCTGACCTTGGAGACACAAAGAACTGGAAACTTTACAAGATCCCGCTCATTCATGAAATAAAAAAGCAGTTGGGGAATATTGTTTTTACTTCAGTAGTAACACTTGCCATTACTCAGAAACTTACAAATATTATCGATTATGATAACATGGTCGATTTTGTAAAAGAGTGGGCACCTAAAGGGACAGCCGAGCCAAATATGAAAGCTATAGATCTCGGCCGAGATCTGGTCTGAATGGAAAATAGTAATAAGAATTTTATCGAAGAATTAAAATGGCGGGGCATGATCCATGATATCATGGCCGGAACCGAAGAATTCCTTCTGAAAGAAAGTACCGCAGCATATATCGGATTTGACCCGACAGCAGATTCCCTCCACATCGGCCATCTTGTTTCAGTCATGATACTTAAACATTTCCAATTAGCAGGGCATAAACCGATAGTTTTGCTTGGTGGTGCCACAGGTATGATCGGAGACCCTTCAGGGAGATCTGATGAAAGAAACCTGCTGAGTGAAGAAACTTTAAGGAAAAACCAGGAAGCAATAAAAAAGCAATTGGCTAAATTCCTGGATTTTAATAAAGGAAGTGCCAATAGTGCCGACCTTGTAAATAACTACGACTGGATGAAGGACTTCTCATTCCTCGAGTTCATCAGGGAAATAGGTAAACATATAACAGTGAATTATATGATGTCCAAAGATTCCGTTAAGAAGAGAATAGGCGAAGAATCGAAAACAGGGATGTCATTTGCAGAATTTTCTTATCAACTGGTTCAGGCAACTGATTTCCTTGAACTATATAAAACAAAGAATTGCAGACTTCAGATGGGCGGCTCCGATCAATGGGGAAATATTACCACAGGGACAGAACTTATAAGAAGAAAAACCGGCGGTGAAGCATTTGCCCTGACCTGCCCGCTTATCACTAAAAGCGATGGATCAAAATTCGGAAAGACAGAAGGTGGAAATGTCTGGCTTGATCCCTCAAGGACATCACCATACAAATTCTATCAATTCTGGCTCAACACTTCGGATGATGATGCCGGGAAATATATAAAGATTTTCACTGCACTCGGAGAAGATGAAATAAAAACCCTCTCTGAAGAACATAAAGATGCTCCCCATTTGAGAATACTTCAGAAGAGGCTGGCAAAAGAATTAACAGCAATGGTACATTCTGAGGAAGACGTTCTGACATCCGAGGAAGCATCAAGGATATTGTTCGGGAAAGGGACAAAAGAAACTCTCATTAAAATTTCAGAATCTGATTTCCTTAATATATTCGAAGGTGTTCCCAGGTTTGACATTAACAATTCCGACCTTAAGAGCAAAATCAACATTTTAGATCTTCTGGCAGTTCAGTCTTCTGTTTGTGCGTCGAAAGGTGAAGCTCGCCGCATGATCAAA
This sequence comes from Candidatus Aminicenantota bacterium, assembly GCA_023136725.1. Classification (GTDB taxonomy): domain Bacteria; phylum Acidobacteriota; class Aminicenantia; order UBA2199; family UBA2199; genus UBA647. The sequence goes on along the minus strand of JAGLQR010000163.1, from coordinate 2,156 downwards.
AGCGGCGGTGTTTCCATTAATAAAGAGAGGATTGAAGACCCGGACAAAATGATCGGTGAAGAAGATCTCCTTAACGGCAAATATATTCTGATCCAGATCGGAAAGAAAAAATATTCACTCCTGACAATTATTTAGAGCTCAACAAAATCATATATTATTCCCGACTATTTCAAGTGCCGATCTATAGATAAATTGTTTAAGTGAATTGTTCAGGATGTTGCTCTTACCAATTTCAAGTAAAGTAAAAATGACCCCTGAGGAATTGTTGAACCGTTCCCTATCTCTCTTTTTCACAGGCTCTCTTGATGGTGAATTTAACCGGAGCGGGTTTAAGTAGCGTCCGCTGCGCTGGAGGCCGTAGTGAAGATGAGGTCCGGTAGACCTGCCGGTATTCCCGACATAACCTATAACATTCCCCTGATTCACCCATTTACCTCTCCTTATCCCTTTCTTTATTCCTGCTAGATGATAGTAATGTGTCCTGTATTTATTCCCGTGGGACATGACAATATACCTTCCTCTGATCCTGTCATAGCCGGCCTGGTAAATTCTCCCGTCTGCTGTAGCCCTGACTGTGGTTCCCCTTGGTGCTCCGAGATCGATCCCGTTATGTGCAGCAGAAAATCCTGTCACAGGATGCCTTCTGTAACCAAAGCGGGAGGTTAAACGCATGAAAGGTAAAGGACATCTGAGAAACATTTTTTTTACAGCTCTCCCATCAGGATGATAGTATGAATTCTTCCCGGGATCAGCTGCAAACCGGACAACGCTGGTTTTTTTACCCCTGTTTATAAACTCAGACGCAATAATTTTCCCATAACCGGAAAACGCCCCATTCAGATACCTTTTTTCCAGAAGTATCAGAAATGAATCACCTTTCCTGATATCCCTGTTGAAATCTATATCATACTCGTAAAGAGTTGCAAGGTGTTCAGCAAGTTCCCCTCCCCCTTTCTCAGAATTGGTAAGAGTTTCATACAGGGAACCGTTAATACTCCCTTCTATCAGCTCAATCCTGATCTCGTAGGGTATTACAACGATCTTACCTTCTACTCTCCCGGACCCGACTCTGAACAACTCTAGATACTTGTTTTTTTCTATATCATATCTGAAGGATTGAAACCCGTCAGCATCATAGTTAATCAAGTAATTATTTCCTGCTTTTATTTTCCTGAGATCATATATCTCACCGGTTTTTGAAATTATTTCTATTATAAGTGAATTATCTAAATTTTCAGATGACAAGATAGTAAAAAGGTTATCACCTCTCCTTACTTTCCCGTTGAATGATAAATTGTCACTGTCTGAAGAGGGGATATAATTACCAACGGAAGAATTGAACTTAACCTCTTTTTTTGGATTGGTTGGACTTCCGGTTCTGCATATCTTCATATAGAAAACAACAATTAGAAATATCAGTATTAAGATGAGTGCAAAGCGCTTTCTTCTGTATGATCTTATTGCAGAATCCATAGTTGTCTATTCTAATAAAAATTTTGGTTCAAAGCAATCCTCCTCCGGCTTCAATCTTGCCTTAACTTAATGTTCTGATATAATATTGCTAATATGATCAATTATTTACTAAAAAAAATTTTCGGGACAAGTAATGAAAGAGAACTAAAAAAACTTGCCCCGATAATAGAAGAAATAAATAAACTTGAACCTGAAATCAGTTCACTTTCAGATGAGCAACTCAAAGGTTATACAGACAAGTTCCGTGAGAGACTCAATTCGGGCGAAACTCTGGAAGATATTCTTCCAGATGTATTTGCTATTGTCCGTGAAGCGGGAAAGAGAGCATTGAACATGCGTCACTTTGATGTTCAGCTCCTCGGTGGAATAATTCTGCATAGAGGGATGATCGCTGAAATGAAAACCGGTGAAGGTAAAACACTGGTTGCAACTCTTGCAGCTTATCTCAATGCGCTTGAGGGTAAAGGTGTCCATATTGTTACTGTAAATGATTACCTCGCCTCCCGTGACTCAGAGTGGATGGGAAAGATCTACACGTTCCTCGGATTGTCTGTCGGAGTGATCAAGCACGGTATGAATGATGAGGAGAGAAAAGAAGCTTATAATTGTGATATCACTTACGGAACCAATAATGAATTCGGTTTTGACTATCTTCGTGATAACATGAAGTTCGAAGTAGAGAA
>JAGLQR010000162.1 GCA_023136725.1 Candidatus Aminicenantota bacterium | reverse complement strand
ACCGAGTTCATCATGATAACTTTGTTGAGCTTTTTTGACCATGCTGTATGATCAGCCTTAAAGATCTCAATTTCAAGAGCATCTGCGGGAACTTCATCATCGAATATCTTCTGTGCATCAAATGGCCCGTAGTACGATCCGACACCGGCATGGTCACGGCCGACTATCAGATGTGTGCATCCGCTATTCTGTCTGAAAAGGGCATGAAGGACGGCCTCTCTTGGCCCTGCATAGAGCATATCAAATCCATAGCCTGTTATTAATACTGTGTTCGGGGGGAAATATAAGTCAACCATCTTTCTGATAGAGGCATCTCTTACAGGAGCAGGAATATCTCCCTTCTTAAGTTTGCCAAGGAGCATATGGATAAGGATCCCATCTGCATTAACTCCGTCCTTTGCCATTTTACACAACTCTTCATGAGCTCTGTGCATCGGGTTCCTTGTCTGGAATGCTACAACCTTTTCCCATCCTAATTTTCCGATCTCTTCTCTGATCTGGTATGCAGTTCTGAATGTCTCTGGAAATTCTGTCTCAAAGTATGAAAAATTCAAAACTTCGATCGGTCCGGAAACTACAAAGTTCCCAAGGCTTTCCCATATAGAGAGGCCGGGGTGTTCTGTATCATCAGTTCCATACACCTTATCGCCGATCATTTTTTTGTCTGCATCGGATAACTCTTCGATTGCTTCAACAGTCTGAATTGCAATAACCGGATTTCCGTCAACATTCGGGTCTTTTAAAGCGATCCTCTCTTTTCCTTTGATGCTGTCTACATTCTCAAGAAGGTTTAAAACCGGGACAGGAAAGAAAATTCCGTCTGCTGTATACATTTTTTCTGCAATATTTTTTGCATCGGCAAGATTCATATATCCTTTAAGGGGGTTAAAATATCCGCTCCCGAGCATTACTGCATTCGCAGCAGCCTGGGAACTTACAACGATTGAGGGCAAATTTGCAGCCTCTTTCAATAATTCATCTCTTTTATTACTATCCTGTACATATAATGGATTTAAAGTGTCTGAACCGTGTGGTTTGATCATAAAACATCTCCTTTTTTTGATTATTTTCAATCAGATATATTAAAAATTTAAGGTGCATTATATACCAATATCGAGTAAACATCAATAAGAGTCCGCCATGCTCAAATGTTGAAATAATTATTCAGTTAATGTATTTATTATTCTCAAGGCCGGGAGGAGAAAAGAGAACCCCGGTCCGGGGAGATATAGATGCCGGATTCAAGTAGCAATCACTATGACAAGAACTACTTTGATTGGCAGGCTCCAATCGGGGAATTTGGAGGCTGGGCTAACCGGAGTAAGTTCAATAAATATATATCAGATGATAAAAAAATTCTGGATTATGGATGTGGGGGAGGATATCTTTTAAAGAATTTTAAATGCAGTAAAAAGGTTGGAGTTGAGATAAACCCATCAGCTGCAAAGATAGCAAGAGATAATGGAGTGCAAGTATTCGAAAGCTTAGCAGATGTACCTGATAATTATGTTGATCTTATAATTTCAAATCATGCATTAGAGCATGCACACCATCCCCTGGCAGAGTTAAAATCTTTATATAAAAAACTGGAGGCAGGAGGGAAAATAGTATTTGTTGTGCCTTGTGAGACAATATCTGCCCCTTATGATGAGAATGATATTAACAATCATCTCTACACCTGGAACCCGTTGTGTCTGGGTAATCTTTTTAAAGAAGCCGGGTTCTCAGTAATAGAATCGAAACCGTTAATGCACAAATGGAGGATGAAATTTAAAATATTAGCTCGATTCGGAGGAAGAAGATTGTTCGAACTTGCATGTCGCATTTATGCTAGAGTAGATCGTTCTACTTTTCAGGTTAGAGTAATTGCGGAAAAAAAGAGATTATAAAATATTGAGTAATATTTATAATTGTACACCTTATAAAATTGATATCCCTGATATAACCGGGAGTGAAGGGATCTATCTTTTTGACAAAAAAGGGAAAAAATATATGGACCTTGAGTCGGGAGTATGGTGTACCTCAGTCGGGCATAATAATGAGCAACTGAATGATGTTATAAAGAAACAGATCAGTCTCATAATGCATGCCGGGTTTTCCTATTCAGGCACTATTGTTGAAGAATCAGCTGAGTCCATTCTCAAGATCACCGGTCTTGAAAACGGGAAATGTGTTTTCCTGTGTTCGGGAAGCGAAGCGATAGAACTCGCAAGGCAGATATCAAAAAAGGTAACCGGAAAGAAAATCTCAATGACCATGCATGATTCCTATCTGGGGTCATATAGTTCTGTAACCGATAGAAGCGAGAACTGGTATATATTCAATTGGGAAAAATGCAAAAGCTGCAAGTTTAAAAGAAATTGTAGGATAGATTGTGAACAATTTGAGAATATTCCTGAAAATCTTTCTGATTTTATTTTTGAGCCGGGCAGTTCTTCCGGATTTGTCAGATTTCCGCCGGAATCTTTAATTCTGAATATTGTAAAAATTGTTAAAACCAATGGCGGGAAAATAATTTTGAATGAGGTTACAACAGGTATAGGAAGGACAGGCAGGTGGTTTGGTTTTAATCATTATGGGATAAAAGCTGATATGATTGCAATCGGGAAAGGGGTAGGCAACGGATATCCGGTGAGCGTCACTGTTTTGAATAAAGAAACAGCTGACCAGTCCGCGAAAGCAGGATTCAAGTATATGCAGTCACACCAGAATGACCCGCTTGGCGCTTCCATAGTTAAAGAGGTCATCAATATAATTGATTCTAATGATCTGGTAGCTGAAGCGGAGAGAAAAGGAGAGCTATTCCTTCAACAATTAATGGATTTACAAAAGAATAAAATTATAACAGGAGTTCGCGGCAGAGGCTTATTATTTGCTGTTGATATATGTGATAAAAAAACCGGTGACTATATTTATAAAAAACTTCTTGAAAAAGGCTTTATAGTTTGCAACAGGGGGGCATTGTTCAGAATAGATCCTTCTCTGATAATAAGTGAAGAGGAATTTGATCTATTTATAAAGGCTTTCAATAATATTCTGGATTCTATATAAATTGTATATAAAAAATGGATGCATACAATATTAATAACGGGTATGAATAAAAAGAAAATTTTAATTCCAATTCCCTCTTACGGGTTTGATCCGACGGAAGTGGCCATCCCCTGGAAATTAATATCTGACAGGGGTTTTGAGGTTGTTTTTGTAACACCTGATGGCAAAAAAGCATCTGCAGACATTATAATGCTGAAAGGGGAAAAATTAGGGATTTGGAGATCGATTTTACGGGCAAGAGAGGATGCTCTTAATGCATATCTTGAATTGGGAAAAGTGAGATCGTTTTGTGATCCTCTAAAATATATTGATGTTCAGGAAAAAAACTTTGATGCACTTCTTCTACCCGGTGGACATGATAAAGGAGTTAAAGAATATTTAGAGTCAAAATTGCTACAACATCTTGTTGTTGATTTTTTTGTTGCAGGGAAACCGGTTGGTGCGATATGTCACGGAGTTGTATTGGCAGCGCGAAGTATAAATTCTGACACAGGAAAATCAGTTATCAGCAACTATAAAACAACATCATTGCTGAGATCGCAAGAACTGCTGGCATATAACCTGACCAGATTATGGCTGAAGGATTATTACCTTACCTATCCGGAAGTTACAGTTGAAGAAGAGGTCAGGTCTGTTTTGTCCAGCAGTGGGAATTTTCGTAAAGGGCCCACACCGCTGTTAAGAGATAGCAATGATCATCTTAGCAGAGGTTTTTTTGTAAGAGACAGGAATTATTTATCTGCGCGATGGCCGGGTGATGCATATAGTTTTTCTTTTGAGTTTATTAAAATGATCCAATAAGCTAAAAACCAATCGGGAAGCTGTTGAATAGAAAGCCGGTCAACTCAGGGGTTATTTGTACAGGGGATAGATTGACATGAAATATATTTCGATACTTAGAGGAATAAATGTCGGTGGATTCAAGAAGATCAAAATGGACGACCTGAGAGCTCTGTATGAGTTGTCGGGCTTCGGGAAGGTAGTTACCTACATTCAAAGTGGTAATGTGATCTTTGAAACTGAAATAAAAAACAAAAATGTTCTGAAGGGGAAAATTGAAAGAGCTATTGAGAGAAAATATGGATTTTTTGTACCGGTTGAGATTCGAACTAATCGTGAGATAAAAAGCATTATAAAAAATTGTCCTTTCGGTTCCATTGACCCGGTAGAAGAGGGTACGAAAGTATCGGTAACGTTTTTGTCTTCAAAGCCGTCAGAAGTTAAGGTGTTTGAAATTCAAAAACATATATTTACACCTGATAAATTAGTTATAAAAGGAGAGGAAGCTTACCTCTATTGCCCCAATGGCTACGGGAAAAGCAAGCTGTCAAATGCTTTTCTTGAAAAAAAGCTGGGGGTCAGTGCTACAACCAGAAATTGGAAATCGGTCCACAAATTATATGAATTATCCTTGCAGTAGACCATAAAGAATATATTAAACAGCAATGATGGAGATTAGTTTTTAACTGATGATCACTGGAGAATGTGCTTGTACTATGCAATACTATTTATGAAGTGTAAGAGAGGAAAAACATGAAAAAAATAGCAGTATTGGGGGCAGGTTATGTAGTAAAACCTATGATAGATTATTTTATTGATATTTGTAAATATGAAGTTATTGTAGCAACAAGAACCGTTTCAAAAGCAGAAAAAATAATTGGAGGAAGATCGCTTGGTACTTCTGTCAGCTGGACAATTGATCAGGTTGATGCTCTGGAAAAAATTATCAGTGATGTAGATCTTGTAGTTGTGATGATACCCAGATCTTGTCACCCGGTAGTTGCTGAACTATGTCTGAAACACAAAACCACTATGATAACTACAGACTTTAAGCACCCTGGGATTGCCTGTTTCGATGAAGAGGCGAAAAAACAGGACACACTTATTCTTACTGAACTTGGTGAAGATCCCGGGCTTGATAATATGGGTCTGAAGCAAATGATCGATGAAGTGCATTCCAGGGGAGGGGAAATAACAAAAATTGATTCCTATGGAGCAGG
>JAGLQR010000161.1 GCA_023136725.1 Candidatus Aminicenantota bacterium | reverse complement strand
GCCTTTTGTTTTCAAGTATGAATTTTAAATAATATTTTTTTCTTTTGTCTTCGATTCATATTTAATGAACCTACATCAGAATGTTTTATGATAGAAGTTCTGGTAAATTTTCTTTGAATCAAATTTAGTATATTTGCAGGAACATTATATCTGTGAAAATCTTCAAAAGTTTGTGAGCCAATTGTACATAGACATCCTCTTATTCTGCATAAATCTTTATAGTTAATACCTTTGTGTTTTAAATCTTTCATGGTTAGAGTGTATTTATATGCTGATTTTTCAATTTTAATAATATCTATAACTCCATCCAGGAATGGCACTTCTCTGGTTGCAAAACTTAAACCATCTTTGTGTTTTTTTGGAATCGGGACAAGAATATTTCTGGATATTACAGAATCTTCATATAGAATAGACTTCTCCTTTGCTTTTTTTGTCAGATCTCTTTTCCCGGGAGAGATTAGATGGGAGGCCTCATTTATAGAACTATCTCTTAAGACAGCAGCTCCGGCATATCTGTATAAATTGAAATATGCAGGAATTGAATCAAATACCCAGATCCAGGCTGGAACTATTCCGTTTTTGTTTGCACCTCTTTTTAATAAATTATAGGCACCATAATATACTGCCAGCCTTGGAGCCACGTTGCCTGATCTTGTATTATCAAGCTTAAAATGTCGGTATAATTCAACTAATTCTCCAGGTAATATATCTCTTTGCAAATTATAATTTAGTCTTAAATATTTTTTTCTGAATTTGTCCAGATTATCTCCCTCGGGATAATTATTTCTTTCCCATCGATTCTCCAGAGGGAGTCCTATTATTTCCCCCTTGTCTTTCTCTAACAGATCAATAGCAAGGCTTGATCCGCTAACAATATTTCTCTCTTTATTAAGGACAGCAATATGGACAGTACCCGGCCTCTCATCATGAGGATTTGTTTCTGTTTCATTTATAATGTCAGGATTTACAGCTGTACAATAAATAGGACGTCCTCTTTTCAAAACTTTATATCTGCTTTTTACTAATTCTCTGAATAAACCGGGATCAGATATTTCATCCTTTTTATATCCGCGAAAAGGGAAGCCATTTGTAATTGCGTGAACTTCGAAAGTTTCATGCTTGTCCCCAATTGTTCCAATATAAAGTGATGACATTTTATCTGCTTTCCTTTAAATTTTTTTAATTGAGCTTCATATTTTGTAATAATTCCTGTCTTATTTGAGATGCTTATTTTTAGAAATACTTTCCCGTCTCCCTTGATCAAATTTACTCATAAACAGACAACATTGTCAAGAAAAAGTTAAATTATTTAACGATATTTTGACAAAACTTTTTTCTTTTAATAGTATTAGTTTAATTAATTTTGTAAAGGGGAAGATTTATTATGCTCTGTTTCAGCAGGTCAGGTGGAATGCTCCGGTAATCTTTTTCCCCTGTGCTGAAAGTTCATTAAAGATCTTTACCGCTTCTTCCGTTTTTGCTTCACGAAGAGACAGTCCCGATTTTTCGATCTGTTCCCTTAATGATTGTGGGACCTTCATCACTCCGTAAGCTCCTGTTCCGACGACCACGACTTCAGTTCCCCTGGCTATCTTTCCCGCAAGATCCTCCCACTGCAGATTGTGCCCCTCTTTACGCCACCATGGAGAAGTCACTCTTTCCCCGGAAATGATCAGGTCTTTTTTGTAGATCTCCCCTGCAACTTTCATCCTTCCAAAAGAGTAGGATTCAATTTTGATCATATGGAAATTTAATCAAAACCGGTTTAATAAAGCAAATGGAGGGATCAAGTCTTGAATTCATACTTTCAATATATTTTGATAGCCACATAATGGACTCAAATGATTAAATTCTAAATTATAGAATTTGAAATTGAGTAATCCCGGTACCATAATTAAAATCAGGGGGAAATAATGGGGGATGATATTTTAAAAGGATCACTTGATTTTGATCTTGCTTTAAAATTCCTGGACAAAATGAACAAGAAGATGGATGAAGCCATCGAACTAGTTCAAGATCTGGCTGTTAATTCCAGCGGGGATGAGGCTGAGACAAAGAAAAAAAAACTGAAAAAATTGTTGTCAGAATTGGAAGATCTGAAAAAAAAGGTTTTAAAAGCACTTATTTTAAAAAGTCTGTATGATGAAATGTACAAACTTGATGAGCTGATTGATGAAGCAGTTCGTCATATCCATGATAATTATAACAATGGTGATAGTCCTGAAAATCAGAAAAAAGCAAGAGGAAAATTGGTTGTTTTATTGAAAAAAGTTAAGGCAAAAAAGGAATCAATTGAGAAAAAATTGCCAAAAGTTCCTGACAATAAAATGGACTGGCTGTACATTATGAACAGATATCTGAAATCACTTATTGAAGGAAAGATAACCGGGGGAGATCAGGACAGGCATGAATTGGCTATGATCGTTTTGAATTTGCACAGATATAAAAGGTATGCATTATATTGGCTGCCTACAAAATTGTGTGAGGAAAATCTTGACTGGTGGTATGACAAGTTTCACACAATTAATAAACTTCTGGAAGGTGTAAAAAATGGTATAAAAGGTAAATATGCCTTCTTTCTTGAATTCGATGATGAGGGCTTTCTAATACCATGGTTGAAAACAATGAAAAGTTTTAAGGAAGATATTGAAGAGAAACTGAAGAAATACAGGGAATACTATTAAAATCCCAGGTAATAAAAGGTCAGTAAAGGGGTCAGATCTACGTTTGACTCTTGTTGAGAGTAAAGATAAATATAAAAATAAATCTTAATACTCCGAGGACGGAGGAAACGGGATTAAACTGAGTTTAGCTCTATTTAAAACATGTATCGCAAGTGCCGTACAAATCACATTCTTCTAACAATTTCCGATAATTTGAAAAAGCTCGCTCGAAGCAATCAGATACTTCTGCTCTAAGCTTTTCAGTGGCATTCTTATCTCCCGGAACGCTACAGTACTTTTTAATACAGTCAGAAAAGGTCAATATCCCAGGAATAGCCAGCTCATCTTTGCCAAGTGAGAATGGATCCTCCTCAGGATAGAGATGGGACATGATGCAATTGATTAAATCAGACTTGTAACATTCACTGTTCTTGATATTAAGTTGTTCAAAGCATAATTGAAGCTCCCTGTTCAGGCTATCTTTGGCTCGATTTAAGCATTCCACCATAAAATGCATCGGATCAACATAGGTGAAGTCCCAATGAGCTGTATATTTTTCCGCTTTATCGGTGGCTTTTTTTGCTTTCTTATCAATTATGACTTTGCTCCCGGATATCCTGTCACCTTCAATTTTCCCCTCAGCGATGCACATTAAGGCTGCAGTAAGAGGAGGCTGGACAGAATTAAAAACAGTATGGGAATTGTTACCTTCTCCTGATTCGAGCTTTGTTGATCTTGGTTCATCTCCGGTTTTACCAGTTGTGATATGAGTTTCAACAATTCTTTTTTTATTATCACAGACAAACTTGCTCTCGCTCGAACTATCAAATTTATAATCAACTTTAGTAATGTGATATGCAGTAAGGCTGTAATTTCCATCTGGGTGGATTCTCAGTTGTACACCTGCCTGATCTTTCATTATCTGTTCCGGAAATTTATAAAGGCTTCGTTCATAAACTGTGCTTGCTTCAGTTGAATCTCCCGGCCTCATTACTTTTTGTTTAAAATGCTTTGCCCTGTATAAAAAATTGTGTTTCATCTGTTCCTTGGTAAGAGGGCAGATATCCTTAGTATTCTGTCCAAAACTTTTTTCCTTATACGAATCATTTAATGACCTGTCTGCTTTTAGAATACAAATGTTCCCATTGTCTTTTATACAAGCTAATATGACAACTGTGTCTTTAAAATTATGAATTTTAGTTCTTCTCGATCTCCTCGATACCGTACTCTTTTCGATCTCGTAGGATTGTGATATTGTGTGTTTAATGTGGATATTTCCGATCCAGAATTTTTTGCTCTCATTGCCGAAGGAGGTAGAAAATAACATAAAAAAAACCAGAATAATACCTGCAATTCTAAAGTTTTTATTCATTTTAATATCTCCCTTATTCCAATCCTAATCAAAGGTATTTCCTTTGTCAATTAAAAAGGTCTCAAGACTGTATTTTACTCTTCCCGGATTACACTTGACTCCAATCCTTCACACTTTGTTTCGTAACACTAATGACGTGAATGTCAGCTGTTTATATCACTCTCTACTGATTTTCTAATTAGATGTTGAATTCAGCAATGTACTTTTTATGAAAACTAATCATATTTGAAAAATCATTTTTATCTGCAAGTTTAAGAGCTTCTATATAGGCTTTTCTTATATCATTTGACAAGAGAAGTTCATCCTCTGGAAATTTCAGAGTCAAACGGGAGTGATCCTTCAGGAATAAATTAACTATAAGTCTGGCCCATCTTCCGTTCCCATTGTTGAAGGGGTGAATATATACCAGCTTATGATGGGATCTTGCAGAGATTTCAATAATATCCATAGAATTGTTAAGCCAATAATCAAGATCATCCAGGAGTTTTCTGATTTCAACATCGATATTGAAAAAGTTCACGCCAATATTTTTTTCGATCCTTCTTTTCTGTCCTGCCCATTTCCACACCTTCCCAAACATATCTTTATGAAGTTTGAAAAGGTTTTCAGCAGAAAAATCAAACTTTCTTCTTGATAAAAGGTATTTATTAGTTGCAGAGGTAATATTTATAAACTCAGCATCATTTAACACTGATCTGGTAGTAATGTGTTTAGGGATTAAGCCTTCAAAATCTTCCGATGTCAGTGGCATTGCCCCAGGAGGGAGTGATGAATTAATCATTTTTCCTCCTTTGGGCCCACAAGATAGATCTCCGTTTTTTAAGAATCTCATTTTTAAGATTTTCAATTTGACGTTTGCTTTCGGTTTTGGAGGGGGTTTGTACTTCTAAAGTAGAGCTGGCTTTGCTAATACTTATTAATTCTTTTGCTTTATTGTTCGCAAGCTCCTCAAGTAGGTCAATAATATTTCGCCGGGGGATTAGTGAGATAGTTAATTCAGTATTCAGGGCTTCGGCA
>JAGLQR010000160.1 GCA_023136725.1 Candidatus Aminicenantota bacterium | reverse complement strand
ATATGGGAAAAAGCCTCTTGACCTGGTTTTTATGATTGAACATTATGATAAGAATTTTAAACTGGATACTGGTTATTATCAGAGAACCGGAATTTCGAAGTTTTTAGGATATATCGGGCCGAAGTTTTATCCTAAAAGTAAAAAATTATCCTGGATCAAAAGATTTAATCCTTTTGTTTACGGTTTTGTTATCAGAGATAATATCACCAAGAAAAGTGATTACCTGTTTTTTCCATCAATAAGATTCTCTTTCTCCCGACAGGCAAGTCTGAGGATAGACTACAGAATGATCAGTGAATACTGGGCAGGGCAGGATTATAAGCAAAGCGAGGTTTATCTGAATGGGGGATCACAATTCACAAAATGGCTTAATGGTTCTATAAGTTTAAGGTACGGGAATCGGCTTTATTACGATGAAGAAGATCCGTTTACCGGGAAACGTTTGCGCCTCAGATTGAATGCAAGGATCCAACCGAGTGAAAAACTGTCCCAGGATCTGGGTTATACAAAAGAACATTTTACCAGGAGTTCGGATGAAACAACTATTTATGATCTGGATATATTCTTTTCAAGAACGACATTCCAGTTCAATAAATATCTTTTCTTCAGGGCTCTTGTTCAGTATGATAATTACAGCAAAATGGTTCTAACAGATCTGTTGGGTTCGTTTACCCTTATTCCCGGAACAGTTATTCATGTCGGTTACGGTTCTCTCCATCAGAAACAGTTTTGGAATAATATTAATAATGAATGGGAACCGAACAGCAGAATGGGGAAATATTATCAACAAACAAGAAGTTTTTTCTTTAAGGCAAGTTATTTGTACAGGTTTTAATAATAAATTTATTTGAGATATTTTCTTTTTTTCATATATAATTATGACAGGAGCGTTAAATGAAAAGAAGAAATTTACTTGCTTTATTCTCAATTATCCTGATTTTAGTAATAATGCCGGGCCGGGTATCCGCGATAGGCCCGCTTGATATATATTTTCAGGGAGGGGCGATTACAGATGATTCATTCAGTTTCAGCCCTCTGCTCTGGACTGCCGGGATCAATTTGGATTTCAAAACAGGAAGCATGCTTATGATCAGTCCGGAATTAAATATTATAATTAATGAATTTGATTTCGATCTTATTCTTCTGGAGCCGGCGTTAACCATAAATTTCAGGCTGGCAAACTTTTTCGTAGGAGCAGGACTAACGAAATTCTTTGAACTTGGAGACGATTTCTGGGCAAACAAATTTTCACTCAAAATTCATGGGGGGTTGAAACTCATCGGTGTTAAACTTCGCGCTTATATGATCATTCCCTTCGATGAACTCTTCAAACCGACTCTCTATGGAGGATCAATAGGGTTCGGATTTTAACAATAAGTTTTGGATAAATTTTTAAATAATATGATTCGATGGTAAATATAGTTTATATCCATGGATTTATGTCTGCCGGAAGAGGCGGGAAATATGAGGCGTTAAAAAGAAGATACCGGAAGGATTTTAATATCATGTCTCCTTCATTCAGTGATTCAGTCGTGGAAGCTGAACTTGAATTGAATTTGTTTATGGAGAAGGATGAAATGAATGAAGAAGGGATCATCTGTCTGGTCGGGACTTCCCTCGGGGGTTTTTATGCACGTTATCTGGCAGCAATATATAAACTCCGGGCTATCCTTATCAATCCTGTCATGAATCCTTCAACACATATGAAAAAATATGTTGATATGAAACTCACAAATTTTAAGACGGGAAATGAGTTTCATTTTTCTCAGGAAGATGTGGATACGCTAGCCTCAATGGAAGATAAGATAAGAGATAACATTGATGAAGATTCCATTTTTCTGACGGTGCTCGCAAACCAGGATGATGTGATAGATAAGAAAGAAGTAGAAAAAGAGTTTGATAATATTATTTATATTGATGATGATCACCAGTTCAATAATGCATTTGAGCCTTTCATAAGAAGAGAAGATATCCGTAATTTCATTACCGAAACTTACGGGCTTTAATATATTCACAATAAATCAAAATAGAAAAAAAATAGTTGAAAAATCAATAATAGTTTCTAATATTACTATTATGAAAAAAATAATAAAGAAGAATATTTCAAGAAGAGATTTTATTAAAAATTCAGCTCTGGGAGTTGTTGGAGTTGCAATGTCAGGTGAATTATTAAACGGGGAAAAAGTAAAAGCGGGATCATCATCTGGGTTAAAGAAAAGCAGTGTAGTAGTGGTAAGGCATTCAGGAGTGATCAAGTCTTCAGGAGAGTTGAAACAGGATATTGTTGACATGATGGTTGCAAAAGGGATTGTCGAGTTCACTTGTGTTAATAATGAATCGGAGGCGTGGAGGAAGTTTTACTCACCCGGGGATATGATCGGCCTTAAAGTTAACACACTCGGATTGAATGCAATAAGAGGATCCGGATGGGTAAACCATTTTTCAGCTGTTACTGGATCTGTAGCAAGAGGGCTGCGAAATTCCGGTCATTCTGAAGAAAATATTATTGTCTGGGATAGGAGTGATGGAGAACTTGAAAATGCCGGTTTTAAATTAAGCAAAGATCCCGCAAAAATGATGGTCTCAGGAATTCTTGCATCGAGACGTGATGATAAGGGTGATCTTTATACAAAGAAATCTTTTAAAGTTGGAGATAAATCAGTCAGGTTGGCAAAGATACTTACGGAAAAATGTTCAACCTTGATCAATATACCGTTAATAAAACATCATAGAAATGCAGGGGTTACAGGAGCTATGAAAAGTCATTTCGGTACAATTGACAATCCGTTTGAATTTCATAGTCCCGGTTGTGTGAATCCTGGAATTCCCGAAATAAATGCTCTCCCGGAAATTAAAAACAAACAAAAACTCATAGTTGTTGATGGATTGATGGGACTATTTGATGGAGGGCCATGGTGGGATAGACGGTTTGTTTTTCCATTTGGAAGAATAATTATAGGGACTGATCCTGTAGCTGTTGATTCTGTTATCCTTGGGATTCTGGATGAGAAAAGAAAGGATGCAGGCAAAGAACCACTTGCTCCAAAAGTGAAATTCCTTGAGTTGTCAGAGAAACTGGGATTAGGTAATTCAAAAAAAGAAAATATAGAGATCAAAGAATTGATTTTAGGGTAGGGAAAAAACTATATATATAAAATCCCGGCTGAAATCGGAATGGGGAATCTGGAGGATTAGTGTGCGGGCCGGCACACGAACCCCACCCCGATTTCAAAAACCGGCAGTGAAAACAAAAAACCAAACTAAACCTAAAGGAGGTTTATATTTTATATATTTACTTCCAGTGTTTCGTTCGTTTCATCTCCGGAGACCATATCTTTAACAATGATCAGAATGTTATACTTTTTATGAGGAATTTGTTTTACAGGGATCCTCAGAGTGGTGTTTTCTTTTACCAGTGTTATCTCTTTTTCGTCACTTTTTATCTCTTCACCATTCAAATTGATGATCTTTATTGCTATTCTCAGGAGTCCAACTTTCTTTTCCTTCATTGTTTTCAATTTGAATCTGTCTATTGTGAATTCAAGGATACCTTTTTTTAATGATGCTGAGTTGATACGGACTACTTCTTTACCAACTCCTTTTATCAATGCCATTCCCAGTTCATAGTTTACCAGTGCAAAATAGTTATTGAACCCATCTTTGTTTTCAATTCCTGTTTTCATGACAGATTTTGTAAGCTTGACTACAGATTTTGTTACTATTGGTTTCTTCCCGGTACCGGGCATTTGTATTCTGAAAAAATCTGCATTATGGTTGAGGAAATGTTCAGGTATTGAAATATGGTAAATTGTTTCTTGTCCTGAAGTCTCCTCTCTTAAAATTTTTGCATCTTCAACTTCCACAGGCAATTTGAATATCGGGTTTTTTGAGATCATATTAAGCACTGTGAGTTTTTTCTCAAAGTTATCAAGTCCGAGATAACCCTTCGATTTTTCCAGATTCCTGATCGTATGGATATTCACATTTTTCCTCTTGGACCTGACATCAATCCGAAGCATCCCTCCCTTCATGTCATCCGGACTCTGAAATGATAATTCGTAGTAAGCATTATGAATGTTTGCTATTTTGTTGTTAATTGATTTTGTATCTCCGGTCAAATATTTACCACCGCTAAGGGATGAAAGAACTTGAAGGAATTCTTCTCCTGATTCAAGGCTGGACCCTCTCCCTCCGGAAGGATTAATTAAGAAAAGGACAGCACCGCTGCGCAGGAGATACCCGGCCATTTTACTTGCATGTGTGTCACCTCTGGCCCATGAAGAGTTTGATATCCCTTCCGAAAACAGATATATGAATTTTGTACCGGTAATATTTGTTATTGCGTAGTAAAGAGATTGAAAAGATGAGGCAAATTGTGAACTTTTATCAGATAAATATTTTGTTTGCTGCAGCAGAAAGAATACCTGTTCATCATGCTGGTATTTAGATTTCTCACTCTCACTATCATCAACACCTGAGCTCACACTTCTCTTATTATCCCTCCCTATAATTTTCTTCTTAATGATGCTTTTTATTCTCGATTTATTATTTGTAGGCCCGCCAAGGTATGAAAGGCCCTGAAATCCTTCTATCTTAAATATAATGAATTTAGTGTCATTATTGCTTCTACTAACAAGCTGGTCTGCAATCGCTTTTGATTTCATGATCGATGGGGACTTTGAAAGTGCGGTATCAAAAACGAGGACAACGATTTTCTCCTCTTTTTTGTTTTTGAACCATTCCGGTTTCTGGTTATTCTCTGTCAGGAACCTTCTTCTGATAAAGTTAAAATGTGCAAATTTATGGTCATTTACATAAAGTTCAATATCATTATTCTTTAGATCTGTAACGGAATTACCTCTGGAGTCAACTGCATAAATGGGGACGATCCATTCCTCTACTTTAATATTCTCGATAATTCTTTTTTCGGGATTCAGAGTGAATGCTGTTGTTATAATAATTATAAGAGCGATTAGTAACGATATGTTAGACCGGGTTGACATTAATACCACCTCCAATATTTAGTAATACGGATAATGGATAAAGATATGGAATAATTACATT
>JAGLQR010000016.1 GCA_023136725.1 Candidatus Aminicenantota bacterium | reverse complement strand
TTATCGAAATGTCCATTTACCAGAATATTAGAGAGGAAATGGTGTACGAAAGGTTCACCTGAAAGTACAAAGGCTCCGCCGAGTGAAGCAATGATGCTAAACTTTTGAGGAACGATAAAGTACTGAATACCGGCGCGTGCAAATGCAACTCCTGTATATGTTCCTTTTGCAACTCCGGGGCCGCCCTCAACCAGGAAGTAAAGACGCTTTTCTACACGAAGATCAAATTCACAATTATTTGCTGAAACAGCACCATGATCATCGGAAACTTTAAGAAGAATACTATACTCACCGGCCTTCTTAAACTTTTTCTCCCATACAAATGGAGGAGTATCTAATACTTTCTTTTCAACTTCACTACCATCTTTCTTGTTAAGAATAGTGATCTCAGCCTTTACTACTTTGCCACCCTTATCTGTTGAACCGGAGGCATCCATTGTAATGGTTTTCCCGACCATTCCCTTTTCAGGAGTGACCTTAAGATCACAAACCGGAGGATAATTAACTGTAACTTCAGCTGTACAATCGGAATTAGTGAATTCACCATCAACTCCCTGTACTCTTACGGTCATCGTATATTTTCCGGGGTTTTTCAGATCAGCTTTCCAGACAGGATTGTCGGAAGTGATCTTCTTGGTTTCAACCTTTTTGCCTTCGAAAAATACCGTAACTTCGGAAACAGGCGCACATTTGGCACTACTTACATCAATAGTTACAGGTTCACCCGGGTTTACGATTGCAGGTGAAACTACAATACCGCAAACAGGTTTGCTGTCAGCAACATGAGCAAGAGTGATATTTCCACAAGCTTTTGGAATTATAACCTTGTAGTCCTTGCAGTCTTTCTGAACAGGTATACAGAATACAGGCAGGGCAGCTTTTCCGGCCCAAACCAGATCTGCTTTGTCACGTACTTTTTTCCCTGAGTAAAAAAGCATCCATTTAAGAGGAGTTCCGACAGGAACTTCCTTCTCAATTACTTTTCCGTTTGCAACTGCATCCATTATCGGCTGATAGAGAAAATCAGCTCCTACTTTTTGTAATCCCTGTTCAACACGGGAACTATACTTTTCCATAAGCATTTTTAATTGATCTACACTGTCAATTTTCTGTCCTCTTTTGATCCCTAATAAGGGGGCATTACCAACAGTTCTGATTTTAACAGTATCTGCGGCGATCATACTGTAAGAGAATAATATGAGCACAGAAACGATCAAAATCGACTTAATTTTAAAGTTCATTCTTCCTCCTGATTAAATAAATCCTATTAATTTAGTAGTAAAAGTATAGCATTTAATTTTTTTTATACAATAAAAAAAAATTATTTTAATAAAAAAACCTGTGACTGGTACAAGTTGTAATATTCTCCCCTTTTCAGGATCAAATCGTCATGGCTTCCCTCTTCCACTACTTTGCCGTCTTTAAGAACAATTATCCTGTCCACCATCTTAATAGTGGATAGTCTGTGGGCAATTATAATGGATGTCCGCTCACCGAGAAGTTTTATGGTTGCATCCTCAATGAATTTTTCTGTTTCCGAATCGATATTGGAAGTTGCCTCATCCAGAATTATTATTGAGGGATTTTTAATTAGTGCCCGTGTAAAACTAAGAAGTTGTTTTTGACCGGCTGATAGTTTTTTCCCTTCCTCGAGAACCTGCTCATCATAACCATTTTCAAATTTTTCTATAAAACCATCAGCATGAACTTTTTCGGAGCACCTTTTTACTATTTCGATTGTAAGATCGGGCTTGAAAAGGGAAAGATTCTCATAAATAGTCCCATTGAAGAAGAACGGGTCCTGGGGAACTACACCAACCTGCTCCCTAAGATATTCAAGTTCATACTCCTTAATATTCCTGTCATCAATTTGGACTAAACCATTCTCAACTTCATAAATTCTGTTTATAAGATTTATAATTGTGGTTTTTCCACTCCCGGTATTCCCGACGAGGGCTATTTTTTCGCCTTTTTCAATACTGAATGAGATCCCGGTGAGTATCCTGTTACCTTTATTATATTCGAAATTTACATTATTGAATTTGATTTTTCCTTCCAGCCTTTTACTGCTTCTTATCGAATTCGGGATGTTGTGGATGGTAATATCTTTATCAAGTAATTTAAATGCCCTCTCGGATGCAGCCATTGCAGACTGGAACATATTAAATTTTTCTGCAAGTTCCCGCAACGGCCTGAAGAACATATTTATATAAGTGAAGAATGCAAATATTTCTCCAACCTTTATTGATTCCCCGATAATAGAGTGAGCATAAAAAAAGACGACGATCATGCTTATGTTTGATACTATTTCAATAATAGGAAAATATAGAGAGTAAGCATTTATTACTTTCAGGTATGCAGTTAGATAAGTTTTGTTCGATTCTTCAAATTTATCTCTGCTTGTTGATTTGTGATCAAATAATATTATCTCCTTTATACCGGTTATAGTCTCTACAAGAGATGTGTTGATCTCTGAATTCGCCTTCCTGACTCCGGCAAACCCTTTCCTGATACTGTTTCTAAAAAATAATGTACCAATAATGAAAACCGGAATAGAAACGAGGGTCATAAGTGCAAGTTTATAATTGATCATAAACATTGCTGTCAGGATAAATAAGACTTTCAGCAACTCTCCTACTACTGTAACAACCCCTTCAGAAATAAATGCTCTTATAGCTTCAACATCGTTGGTAACATTGGTAAGGGTCTTTCCTACCGGAGTTCTGTCAAAATATGAATTCGGCAGCTTAAGAACGTGTTTGAAAAGGTCCATTCTGAGGTCCATCAATAACTTCTGCCCAATATACTGGACAATGTAATTAAAGAAAAAATTCAGGCCGAATGCAATAACTATTAATGAGAATATTAAAAGAGAAAGGGACTTTAGGCCTTCAATATCCCCCCTCATCACATTCTCATCAATCCCGATTTTAATGAGATAGGGCTGGATAACAAGTGCAAAATTTAAGAGCAATAATAATATTACAGACAATATAATAAGCGGGCTGTATTTGATCATATACCGGAATAACCTTTTCAAAAGCTTCAGATCGAGGCTGGACCCTGACTTTTCCTTAGTCGGTTTATTGTCCATCACTTTTCCTCCATCTGCTGCATTACAGAGACAAGATAGTACTTCCCCTTCTTTTTTATAAGTTCACTGTGATCACCGGATTCAAGAATTCTGCCATTTTTAAACATGTATATCTTGTCACACTCTTTCAATGCAGAGATTCTGTGAGAAATAATTAATACGGTTCTGAACACATTCTCTGAATCTGCTGACCTTATTTTTTTCAGATTAGAGAGAATTTTCGTCTCCGTCTTTGAATCTACACTTGATAAAGGGTCATCGAATAATAGTACAGGTGACGGGTTGGACAATGCTCTGGCAATAGCCATCCTCTGTTTCTGCCCGCCTGATAAAGTTATCCCCCTTTCCCCTACTCTCTGTTCATATTTGTACGGGAAGGAATTCACATCTGTATCAAGCGAGGCGATGGACACTGATTCTCTAACCTTCTCATCATCCGCTTTCTCCATCCCTATTGAAATATTCTCAGTAATGGTCCCTGAAAAAAGAAACGGGTCCTGGGATACAACTGAAAAAAGGGAATGGAGATTGCTTTTGTCCATTTCCGAAGTATCAATACCATTTACAAAGATCATTGCAGGGTCAGGAGTCAACAATCCTGACAGGAGATCAAGAAAAGTTGATTTACCCGATCCGACCTCTCCGGTAATACCGATCATTTCACCTTTTTTGATCACCATATTTATATCGCTCAGCACCTTCTTCTCAGAACCCGGATAACGGAAAGAGAGATTTTTTATCTCGATAGATTCCACATCTTTTCCCGGAGGAAATTTAACTTCTCTTACAGGTGCAGATTCTTCAAGGATATAGTTGATCCTTTCCATTGCACTGATCCCCAATTGGATCATTGACATTATCCACCCGAGTGAGAGTATTGGAAATGTAAGGGCAGATATCATAATGTTGAATTGAAGAAGTTCTCCGATCGTTAAAGATCCGGAGATCACCATTCCTCCTCCTACGTAGAGGATAATAAGTTCTATGATCGAAAAAAGAAAAATAAACAACGGCCTGATAAAACTTCTCAATTTGACCATATCCAGTTGAACACGAACATACTCACTATTAAGTGCTCTGAACCTTTCGGTCTCAGTTTGTTCCAGGGTATTCTGCTTTATTGTTGTCATTCCCGTCACAGTCTGCCATACCCTGTTATTTATAGTTGCTGTAGTTTCCTGGATCTTTTTAAATTTAGGCCTCAACCTGGGCAGGATCGTAAATATGAGAAGTATCAGGAATGCAAGGAGAGGAACTATTATCAACATTAAAGTATTACTCAATCCAATAAGTATCGGGAAAAAGATAATTATCCTTGATAAAGCATTGGGAACATACATAACTGCAGGCCCGAGTAGAACTCTTACATCATTCAGGTCATTCGTAAGTCTTGAAGAAATATCTCCGGTCTCGTTTTTAAGGAAAAAAGGGTATTCGAAACCAAGAAGTAAATTGTATAGTCGCTGCCTGATCTCATACTCTATTTTTCTTGAGACACTTATAATGATCTTCCTCATAAGGTAGAGAGACACCGCTTCAATGAATGTATAGATAAGCACATTCACCATAAGTCCGGAGATAATAAAAAAACGGTTCTCTGTTACTATTTCATCAAGAATACTCTTCATATAGAACGGGATTTTAACAAGGCTGTAGTTCTGGATCAGGATGAAAACAAAGCCGCTAAGCAGTGGTACTAAATATTTCCGCAGGTAAGGAAGAAGTGGATGAAGCGATTTGATCGATCCTTTATTATTCCCGTTCGCCAAACTAAACTTCTCCTAACACGACAGATAAAGTTCCTCATATTCCGCCACGATCTTTTTTATTGAGAACTTTTCATTTGCGGTTTTCAATCCTTCCTTTACAACTTCATCATAATATTTTTTATCTTTAAGAATTCGAAGCCCCTTTGTAGATGCTTCCTTCACATTCCCGTGTTCGAAAAGAAAACCCGAAACCCCATCTTCAATAACCTCAGGCAGCCCTCCGACCCTGCTTGCAAGAACCGGGACACCACAGGCCATTGCTTCAAGTGCAACAAGCCCGAATGACTCTTCTCTGCTCGGGAGGACCATCAGATCGGATGATGCAATAAGGCCCCCGAGACTTGAACATATTCCTATGAACCGGACCTTATCCCTGATATTCAAATCCTCTGTCAGAGATATCATTTCATGCTGAAGGGGGCCTTCTCCCACTATCCAGAGTTCAAATTGGTCCGGCATCTCCTGTTCCATTTTATGGAAAATCCTGATAACATCTCCTGGAGATTTAACAGGCCTTAGATTTGACACATGCATTATTATTTTCTTATTCATCTCTTTTCCGATATTTGTTTTCAGGCCAGGATTAAAAAATTCAGTATTTATAAAATTATGTATACACTTTATTTTTCCCTTCTCAATTCCAAGTTTATTCTCAGAATCCTGAACCAGGCTTTCAGATACAGCGGTTACAGCATCACTCCTGTTTATGGCGAATTTTGTGATATTCATCATGGTTGGGTGGGCACCCACCACTGTAATATCTGTCCCATGTAGGGTAGTTACGCATTTTACATCCTTCCCGGAAATATCTTTTGCCAGAAGTGCAGAAACCGCATGTGGAAGTGCATAATGGCTGTGTATTACATCAATTTCAAACCGTTCGATTATATCAGCAAGTTGTGATGCAAGCGCGAGTGCATATGGCTGAAAATCAAAAACAGGGTATTCTTTTAGCCAGACCTTGTGAAACTGTATTTTTTCATTATAACTATCCTTCAGACGGAATGGGGGTTCAAGTCCTATGAAATGGACATTGTGTCCTCTCTCTTCCGCCATTGCTCTTCCTATTTCATAAGCAACAATTCCGGAACCTCCGATCCTGTGATAACTCAATATGGCAATGTTCATACTATCTCCCTCGAAAAAGATTTAACCGGATCGGGGATCAAAGGCGGGTTGGGTGAGTAAAAAGGCTCACCATACCGGACACCTCCCATCGCTCCTGCCTGAAGTGCTCTTGCATCAAGTATCTCCCAGAAATTATTGGATCGGATCAGGGTCTTTGTCCCCGAATCATCTTCACCTTCACCTGTCACCTGGGAACCGTAACATCTGATCACATCTTTTTTCTTTTCAAAATACGGAGTGATATCAATTATAAAATCCGGGCGTCTTGTGATCATCAATTCCGGGAATTCAATATATGAGTCAGGACGGTGTGGTGTATTTTCTGTCTTTATCTTTTCAAGTCCGGCGAGGAAGCAGCATTCGCGAACCATTTCACCACAATATTTATGATCGGGATGTCTTATCAGTTTGTCAGAAAACGAGAAAACTATCTTCGGCCTCACAGCTCTGATCACTTTAATTATTTTGATACGGTTTTCTCTGTCATTTCTGATATTACCATCCTCCATCTCCAGGGTTATTCTATCATCAAGACCCATCATCACTGATGCACGCCTGAGTTCTTCCTGACGGCTTTCACCGGAGCCATAGGTCCCCGCTTCTCCCATTGAAAGGTCACACACGCTGACACAATACCCCAGGGTCTTGAGATACAGAATGGTTCCACCCATAAAAATTTCCGCATCATCAGGATGCGCACCGAATACAAGAATATCAATCATTGCCTGTCTCCATTAGTTTGACGGAATTATCATATCTTTCATAGATCTGTTTAATGAACTCTCTGCCGCCATAAAGGTTCATATAATAAAAAATATTAAACACCCTCTCCTGTTTTTTTCCGAAGGGGCGCAAATGCTTATACAGCATTTCTGTTTGTCGAATAACGCTCTCACTCTTCTCTTTATCTGATTTACGTTTAATTCCTATAAGTTCTTTTATGTCAACTTTCAGCTTCTTCCCGAGTTTATCAGCAGAAAGCCCCGTATCTTTAAGCTCTGATATCAGATTATCAACAATCTTATCCGATCTTAAAACCAGTTTTTTTTTGTCAAAACCTGTCAGGTCTTTGATTTTCAACCTGATCATTTCATCCTTGTTTATCTTGTCAATGTCGGAAATATCATTGCCGAGCTTCCCGAGCACCCTTTTTACGGAGGGTTCCACAAGATCGATACTCATTCTGGGTATTACTTCAGCTGGTTTCACATTGTGAAATTTAAAATTCCGTCCCAACTCCTTAAGATATTTTATTTCACCGGGCCCGGCTATATATGCTGCTGTCAAAAAATATGCATCCTGACAGATACTTCTGGTTTTAAGCGAGGGAACTAATTCAGATGAAAGCAGATCTATTTCAACGCCTCCCCTGTCCAGATATTTTCCCTCTTTTTTAAAAACAGCTCTCCTTCTGTCACCATCCATATAGAAGAGATTACATTGCTCACCTTCAGAAGTGCTCTCCGCCTCATTCAGCAGAATATGTCTTGAAAATTCTATGAACTCAACGGAAGAGGGATCAAAGATCTCAAGGTCAAAACCCTCAAAAAGTTTCGCGGCAAGAGAAGCGGAAGCTTCTCCGAGAGTCCTCCCGGGGGCATAACAATCAAGAGCCATTTCCTTAAGCTCTGATGTATGTTCGGTAACTTTAATTGTATTAAAAAATTCATTGAGAACAGAAACAAGTTTCTCATCAACCGGAATATTACCGCAGGAATATCCTTTTGAATCAATATCCCATTTTAGCGACCTGAGGTTCTTCTCCGAATCTATGTAGTGTATCTGATTTATTTCATTAAAATCAGCATCATTTGTCTCAAGCCAATAGACCGCTCTCCCTTTGCTCCTTTTTGCATAATGGAGAGCCCCGAGAACTTTGTAAGTTGTATAGAGTGGGCCGCCGAGAAGTCCCAATTGCTGCCCGGTTACGAACGTTGCTACCTCATTTTTTCTCATTTTCTCCAGGTTCCCTTTAAATTATTATATTACTTAAATAGTCCAAATACAATTTGAATATGGTATCAGATAGTATACTCATTTTACCCGAAAAAGTTATCATGTTGTATATCGAATTCGAATAAACTAAAATTGAAAAAGTTTTATGGAGATAAAAATGGAAAAAAATCTTGAAGAAATTATAGATTACATTGAAGATGTAAGATCTGATATAAAAAATTATGTTCAGGATAAAGAAGATAGTTTGTTGAAAAACAGAAATGATTCAAACTCATGGTCACCTGCACAGATCCTTCAACACCTTTACAAAACAGAAGTATATATCACTGAGCTTTTGATCAGACAATTAGGAAGAGCAAAAAAAAAGAATATGATTGTCAAACCCGACAATACTTCATTTATGCATTCCCTTGACGAGTTGGAGATCGAAAAAGGGAAAGAGAAGATCAAAGCTCCTGAAATTGCTCTTCCGGATGAATCATTAGAAATTGATAATATACTTGAAAAAATGGATACTTCCCGCACCGAACTGAATAAAGTCCTTATCGAGTTTTCAGAATATGATATGGGAGGAATCGAATTCCCTCATCCTACCGGCAAAAGGATGAACATGATTCAGTGGGTATTATTCCTGGGTAAACATGAAGAACGTCATCTGAATCAGATAAAAGCCATTTTTTAATTAAATTTAAAAAATACTAAAAAATACCAAACCTGACATAATGGTGTCACACACTGATATTATAATAGAGTCAGGAGAAAATATGAAAAAAATTGACCTGAAAAAAGAATTGTCACACCTCTATAAGTCCTCTGCAAAAAAAGTTATTTCTGTAGGAGTACCGGAAATGAACTTTATAATGTTGGATGGAGCAGGAGATCCAAATAACTCTAAAGAGTTTAGTAATGGAGTTGAAGTGTTATTTTCCCTCTCTTACAATCTGAAATTCATGGTAAAAAAAGGGGAGATCGGGATCGACTATGGTGTGATGCCACTTGAGGGTTTATGGTGGGCAGAGGATATGTCAGAGTTTGATATTAACAAAAAAGAGGACTGGTTCTGGACCCTGATGATAATGCAGCCGGAATTCATTACCGAAGATATGTATCACGAAGCAGTATCAGAGATCAGAAAGAAGAAAGATCCGGTTTCACTTGATAAAGCCCGTTTTGAAAAATATTCTGAAGGAAAGGCCGCTCAGATAATGCACATAGGACCATTTTCCGAAGAGGGGCCTACTATTGAAAAAGTGCACAATTATATTACTGATAATAAGTTTAAGCGTAAAGGGAAACATCATGAAATTTATCTTTCCGATATCAGAAAAGCAGCACCTGAAAACTGGAAAACTATTATCAGGCAGCCTTACAAATAGAGGAGATTAAGATGGCGGAAAAACTTAAGGAGATGTTCTTCACAAAAGACTCCATAAATAAATTTTCTGTTTCTTTAGGGAAGTTCCATAAAGCATTCGATAAGGATAAGTTCCTGAAGCTTGTATATACAAAGGAGTGGAAGGCGCTTGAGTTAAAACAGAAAATGAGGCATGTCAGTATTGCACTTAAAGAAGTATTACCCGGAGATTTTAAAGAAGCATGTAATATATTAAAAAAATCTGCTCCTGAAATAAAGGGATTTGAAGCTATGTCCCTTCCCGATTATGTGGAACTTTTCGGATTGGACGATCCCGAAACATCTCTTAACACATTGTATGAATTTACAAAATACTCCTCATCTGAATTTGCCATCAGGCCGTTCATTATACGGGATCCTGAAAAAGTAATGAAAAAAATGGCCGAATGGTCAAAAGATCCAAATACTAATGTAAGAAGGTTTTCAAGTGAGGGGTGCAGGCCGCGCCTTCCGTGGGCGATGGCTTTACCTGAATTTAAAAAAGACCCGGCTCTGATAATACCGATCCTAAAGAACCTGAAAGACGATGAATCAGAGTTTGTGAGGAGAAGTGTTGCAAACAATCTGAACGATATTTCAAAGGATAATCCCGACAAAATGGTTGATCTTTGTTATAAATGGTATGGAGATTCGGATAGGACAGATTGGATAATAAAACATGCATGCAGGACATTGCTCAAGGCTGGAGATAAGAGGGCAATGAAATTATTCGGGTATGGAGATACAAAAAACATCCATATCAACAACCTGCATTTTGATAAATCTGACAATTACCATCGGCGACTATCTTCATTTCATTTTTGATCTTGATCTAAAAGAAAAGAAGTTGTGTAAAGATCAGGATCGAATACAGAGTCGACTTTAAAAAAGCTAACGGTAAACTATCAGGAAAGGTTTTTAAGATAACTGAGAACAATTTCCAACCTGGTATTAGAAAATACAATAAAAGGCACCTCTTTGCAGATATGTCCACAAGGAAACACTATCCGGGTGAACATGTCCTGACAATAGTAATAAATGGTGTGGAAAAAGCTATCAGGACGATTTGAGTTAAAATAGATTGTTATCATAAATATAGAATACTGATCCTGTTAATACTTATCTCTTTTCGATCTCTGAATAACCCGTTTCAGGACAATTATATACCTGAATCCTGACAGGATCATTGCGGATCCTATCCCTGTATAGAGAACTGAAAGGTAAACCTTGGGGATTATTGTTGAATGCCTTATAAATGATCCCATAAGGATCATTATGCTTATAATGACATAACTTCTCCAGGGAATGAAAGAGAAGATACATTTTTTCCCATCCATCGGGATAATTCTCTGAAGATTCTTGTTTACTATACGTGAAAAACCGAAATAATGTATTATTATTGCCAAAAACAAACCAAAAAATACCAATAAGATCATGATTACTGTTTTTTCTCTCTTCAACCATGAATATGAAAGAGAATTCAAAAATATGCCTACTCCTATCCAAAACAATCCCGCAATGAGTAACAGGATATTCTTGGGAACACCGGGTTTCCATTTTTCCAGTTCTGAATTTATCGATTCGAATCTCATATAACATTATAATAAAAAGAACAAAACAAAATCAAAATATTTCTAGAATATTTTTTGAGATATTTTACTTGTTAATTGTATATTGATTGTTAGAGTAATTAAAAAACAGGAGAAGACTATGAAGATGAAACTTGTATTTGCAATAATTTCTATTGCACTTATCATGCCTGCACTGCCTCAGGTGAGAACCTTAAAACCGACATTACTGACATTGGCAAAACCAAAAATACATGTGACAGGGCACGCACAATATTACGGGAATGCAAAATATATTTCTGCATATATCACATTGAAAATTAAGGGGAGACCCCTCAGTAATGTAAAGGTGTGGATAAATAACTCACTTATGATGAATCATGGAGACGGGAACTATGGCGGATCTATACCTTCTACTTACAGAATAAGACTTGGAAATGAGCTGGTTTTTACAGCTGAATTCCCAAAAACCCTTTATCGAACGGGTTCTCCGCCACCATTCACCGGAAAGATCGAACTCGGGTCATACAAAATCTCTAATATAATAAACTGGGTCTGGCCTAAACCGGGAGAGACACTTCCCATGGGGAGATTCCTGACATATCTTTTTGAATGGGATTTTACAGGCACTCCGGCCCGTACCGAATTTTTCATCAAAGATAAAAGTACAAACAAAAAAATATACACAAAGATACTTAGTGCTGAGCAGCAGAGTGTAATGGCCGGACTCTTCAAACCGGGGAAAGAATATGTCATGGGTATGTGGGCAGTTAGACCAATAGATAATTTCAAATTATCAAAATATTGTGCACGGGGGTCAAAGATAGACTGGTACTTCTCCAGCACAATGATATTCAACACAGTTAAAAGTTTTACTCCCCTTATCCGTAAATAGAAACAGCTTAGATCAATTTTTCATTCCCGAATAATAGATCGAGTTAAACAGCAGTTTGAAGGTGGCAAAGGTTTGTGCTCTGTGCTGTATCCTCCCGCCAAAAACTATCACACTTCCTTTATAGTAATCAAATACCACTGAAGCTACTGCTCTGTTGAGATATTTTTCACCTTTTAAATATCCACTTACAAGATGAGGCCCTTTTTTACCGAATCTTGAAACGACCCTCCTTTTTATATTTCCATTTATCGGCATGGAGGTCCGGAAAACCGGACTGTGTGAAAAGAACAGGATGTTATCCTCTTCCATTCCCCAGGCAATTGGATCATCTGTATTAATATTAACCCTGAGTATCGATCCCGGGCAATAAAATTTATCTCTTCCGATCTTCTTCAGGATATTATCAAAAGGGAGATTTAGATCCGTTTTTGCAATTTCATATGCTGAGTCAAGGAATATTGCAGTCCCCCCGATCTTTATGAAATCCTTCAAATTTGAGACACCTTTTTTTCCGATACCACCTTTGTACTTTGGAGGCATTTTTTCAAAATACTTTCCCCAGTATCCCCGGTAAGTTCCTTTTACAATTGCATCTCTATTCATATCTGGAAATATTACAGCGTCAAATCTCCCCGGAAAATTATTATCCTTAACATCTTTATTATGAATTACGGTATACTCGAACTTGAACTCATCCAGGACCCACCGGGTCCATCCTTCATCCATACTTGAAAGGAAGGATTGATAAATTGCCAACCGGGGAGGTCGTATCTCAGCCAGGGAACCGGATTCAAATTTATCTATAACTCCAGCTGACACTCCCGTCCCTTTCAGTATCTCACTAAATGAAACTTTCCCGAGATCAGATCTTTTAATTACATAATCGCCCGGTTCGAATCCCCCCTTCTTAAGATTCCTGAATACCTTTACCTTTTTCTTAAAAAGGCGATTAACGGCAATAACACTCCTGTTGTTTCCCGCAGGCAGAACGTAATAAGCTCTATCCACTTCAGGTATTTCTGCTTCATAAGTGATAACACCTGAATCTTCCAGATCATTCATATCAGGGCGGAACTTCACTTCCTCATAGTGCACACCCATCTGTATCGGAAGTGTCCATCCGGACGAATCATAAGGTTCAATTATCGGCCCATCCCTCATATGTTTAATTTCAGGATATACCTGCCTGCTCATCATTACTTTTACAAAACTGCCATAAGGCTGCGCCAATGGGATATAGAAGGATCCGGATCTGAAAATCTTATTATCCATGGTAAGATCCTTTTTCAATTTATAAACTCTTACACCGCCTTCTTTGATCCTTTTCAGAAAAGAGACTACGGAAGATCTGTTCCGTTGAGAGTTATTTATTATATAACCATAGATAGGCCCTTTCGAACCTTTGCTGATACTTCTCAACCCGCTGGAAAGGAAATTAGAGAGAAAGCTTTTTCTGTTCTTCGCAACTATTTCGGTCAGAGCTTCCGCTGCTATCATTTCATAATCTATTATATCTTTAATACGCCACCAGCCACCTTCCCATGGGTCCGGGAAATTTACCTGCTTTTTATATTCAGGCAGCCCTTTAGACGCCACCCTGAGTTCATTCTGATCTATATAAAGAGGAGAAGCTATTGCAACACTGGCGAGCTCTGTCAATATTCCGACAACATTCTTATACCATGCGGTGTTTTTTGAACCTCCCGGCCAGTAAGCATCAAATGCATATCCGGATGCGACCCCTTTCTTCCCCTTTTCCTGAAGCTTTAATGCCATAAAGGATCCGATTATATCAGTTTCTCTCAGGAGGAGAGGGTCGAGGTTTTCATTAAGAGGATCCTTAAAAGGGGGAACGAACATCCTTGGCCCTATCACACCCATCTGGTGCATATCAAGAAAAACCTGAGGGAAATATTTTTTGTGAAGTACAGAGTTAACCACCTTTGTTTCTTTCAGGTTCAACATGAAAAAATCCCGATTTGTATCATGCCCTGCATAATGGTGATACAGATAAGGGAGTGGCCCTCCTTCAAATTCTGTCCCGAGATATTTCTCATACCATTCCGTCACCATTATATTTCCATCCGGATTGATCGACGGCATCAGCATTATTACAGTATTCTTCAGGATATTCTCAATCTCCGGATCTGAATTT
>JAGLQR010000159.1 GCA_023136725.1 Candidatus Aminicenantota bacterium | reverse complement strand
CCTTTTTCAGTTCTTTATAATTTACGCTCATTCTGCCCCTCCGTCAGATCCTTTGAGAAAATTTTCATATGCAATTTTTTCCTGTTCAACATAAGCACCCAGCCGCTGCAGCATCTCATCAAAATCAACTTCATGAGCATTAAACTCAGGCCCGTCAACACAGACAAATTTTGTGGATCCTCCGACAGTGACCCTGCATGCTCCGCACATCCCGGTCCCGTCAACCATTATTGTATTAAGGCTCGCAAGTGTATGAATATTATATTTTTTAGTAAGAAGAGCCACAAATTTCATCATTACAGCCGGTCCGATAGTAATTACTTCATCCACATTTTCTCTGTTTATCACATGTTCCACACCTGATGTGACCAACCCTTTGGTCCCGGCGCTTCCGTCATCAGTATAGATAAGGACCTCATCTGCAAACTCCCTCATCTCTTTTTCAAGTATGATCAGATCTTTGTTTCTTGCCGCAAGTATGACGATCAGCTTGTTCCCGGCCTCTTTGAAAGCCTTTGCTATCGGATAGAGAGGCGCAATTCCCACACCGCCACCGGCAGCAATTATAGTACCCACTTTCTTTACATGAGTGGGAAGTCCGAGAGGCCCTACAATATCTGTCACCTCTTCACCTTCTTTAATAGTGAAGAACTTATGTGAAGTTAATCCGACTTTCTGAATTATCAGTGTTATAGTCCCCTTCTCCGAATCTGAATCTGCAATCGTCAGAGGGATCCTCTCACCTTTTTCTCCAAGTTTTACGATAACGAATTGACCTGCCTTTCTGCTTTTTGATATCCGATCTGCCGTAATGACCAGTTTAACAACATCTTTTGATAATACTTCACGTTGAACAATTTTGTACATGGATGCTCCTCCGTAAAAAAAGAATACAATATCAAAATTTTCCTTAGATTTCAATTGATTTCAGACAAATCGTGCCAAGTTGTTAATTATTTTTACATTTATAGTGTTAATTATTTTTACACATACAAAGAGCCTTCAGACAAACAGGTATACAATCGTTTGATTTTCAAATATAATAAAAAAAATCCCGGAGGCAAAATATGATCTCTTCAAACAAAAGGATAACATTTGTTGTTTTCTATTTAATACTTGCATTTCTGTTCCTCTCTTCATGCACTTCCGTACCGATAACCGGAAGAAAGAGGATCGCACTTCTGCCATCTTCCAATCTTGCTACAATGGCTCTGCAGAGTTATCAGACACTTCTCAAAAAATCGAGACTATCAACAGACAACCATCAGGTTGCAATTGTAAGAAAAGTCGGTAACCGGATAGCCAAGGCTGCTGAAGCATTCATGAAGGAAGAAGGTCTCCAGAGCCAATTAAAGAATTTCAAATGGGAATTTAATCTTATTGATGACAGTAAAACAATAAATGCGTTCTGTATGCCGGGAGGGAAAGTTGCCGTATACACCGGAATATTGCCGATAGCAAAAGACGAGACCGGCCTTGCCGTCATCATGGGGCACGAAGTTGCACACGCGATCGCAAAGCATGGAAATGAGCGGATGAGCCAGATGATTCTTGTTCAGCTCGGTGGTGTCGGCCTTGATGTAGCACTAAAGAACAAACCGAATGAGACAAAAAATATGTTCCGTCTTGCATACGGTGTCGGAGCTCAGATCGGCCTCCTGTTACCTTTCAGCAGAACACATGAAAGTGAAGCAGATCATATAGGATTGATCCTTATGGCAAGGGCCGGATACGATCCTGTTGCAGCGCCGTCATTCTGGCAGAGGATGTCAAAGATCGGGGGAGGGAAGAGACCGCCTCAATTTCTCTCTACTCATCCATCTCCACTGAAACGGGTAAAGAGACTTCAGAAACTGATCCCTGATGTCCGTACAAAATATTTCAGAAGACGATAATTAAATAAACGGGACTGATTTTTTGCATTTTTATCTCCGGAAAAAGAGGAGTATTTGATAGAATAAAACGTGTTGTTACTGCCCATTCTAAGGGATCCCATATATCCTATAAAGTTGATTTATCGGGAAAAGTCTGCTATATTAATACCAATGAGACTTAACAGACAGCAGATAGAACGGGTGGCCTTTAAACTGGTTAAGGAATTACTGTCTGAAGATATGATCCTTACTGATGACAAAGAAAAAATGCTTACTGAGATCGAAATGGTGATAACAAAAGAACTTGAAAAAGAAGATTTACTTGATGAAAAAGTAAAGGACATATTGAAAGATAAACTTAACGAAATAAGGAATACAAACATTGACTATTACGAAATGTTCAAAATGGTTAAGTCAAAACTCGCAGAGCAGGAGGAGATCATCCTATGACCTTTAAGCTCTCACGGAATAAAGTAAATTTCCTTGCCTCATTGATAACAGAATATATCAAAGATAATGAGGAACTCGATTACAATGGAGACATCGGCGATGTGAGGATGAAGATCTTTCACATCATCATGGAAGAGCTCAGGCTTTTCAACCAGATCGAGGATGATGCAAAAGAGAGAGTAAGGTCACAAAAGAGATCTGTCCCGGAAGGTTCGAGAGAGTGGGAGATCCTTTTCAGGAAATATGCTTTCGAAGAACTAGACAAATTGGGAAAGCTCTGGTAAATCCTCCCTCCTTAAACATCTTCAATAAAGTTCCATTTATTTTGCAGAATAGATGACTGCATTTTGTGAAAAACTATAGATTTTATTCCGGCTCAAAATTCTATTTTTTTACAGTTTTAAAATTATTGTTAATATAGTTTTTGTATGATATTATAAACGATTAAATTTTAGGGATTAAAACATGGGAATAATTAAAATCAAAAAAGGCTTGAACCTTCCGATAAAGGGTGATCCGGATCAGATCATTTCTGAAGGAAGAGATGTTGAGAAAGTTGCGATCATCGGTTATGACTATCCCGGAATGAAGCCGACCCTCAAGGTTGCTGTCGGCGACAAAGTAAAAACGGGACAACTTCTGTTTACCGACAAGAAAATGGAGGGAATTAATTATACTTCCCCCGGAACAGGAGTAGTTAGTTCAATAAACAGAGGTGTTAAACGAGTTTTCGAATCGATCGTAATAAACCTTGAGGGCAAAGATGAAATATCCTTTAAATCTTATGCCCCTGAAAAACTTGATTCATTGAAAAGGGAAGACGTAATGTCTTTGCTTATCGAGTCAGGACATTGGACCTCTTTAAGAGAGCGCCCTTATGGAAAAGTTGCTGATCCGAAAGTAGTGCCCAATTCTATATTTATCACTGCAACGGATACCAATCCACTTGCCCCCTCCGTCGAAAAGATCATCGAAGGGAAAGAGAAAGATCTTAATAACGGTATCAGGATATTATCAAAGCTTACTGAGGGAAAATTATATTTTTGTAAGTCTCCTTCTGATAATATCAGTATTGAGAATATCCCCTCTTTATCTGTTCAGGAATTCTCCGGCCCGCATCCGGCAGGCCTGGCCGGAACCCACATCCACTTTATTGATCCGGTACATTCAAATAAAAAGATATGGCACATCGGATTGCAGGATGTTATTGCAACTGGAAAACTTTTCACTACCGGGAGCCTCTTTCTGGAAAGAATCGTAGCTCTTTGTGGACCATCTGTCCTGAAACCGAGACTTATCAGAACAAGAGCAGGTGCAGCTATAAAAGACCTGGTGGAAGGTGAGTTGAGGGAAGGAGATAACAGAGTAATTTCCGGATCTGTTTTTGACGGAAGAACAGCCTGTGAGATCACCGGATACCTCGGGAAATTCCACCAGCAGATCACAGCACTAAAAGAAGGAAGACAGAGGAAGTTCTTCGGATGGCTGGGCCTGGGGTTCAAAGAATATTCGGTCAAGAACATCCTGATCTCTTCGCTTTTCAGAAAAAAGAAATTTGACTTCACTACTTCTCTCGAAGGAGGCAAAAGGGCAATAATCCCTGTTGAGAACTATGACAAGGTAATGCCTCTGGATATTATCCCCACCTATCTGCTCAGAGCTCTTGCAGTGGATGATGTGGAAGAAGCAGAGAAGCTCGGATGCCTCGAACTTATCGAGGAAGACCTTGCCCTCTGTACTTTCGTATGTGCCGCCAAGAATGATTACGGCACCTATTTGAGAAGAAACCTTACATTGATCGAGAAGGAAGGATAATGAAATTTTTAAGAAAATTTTTAGATAATCAATCGAAACATTTCAAAAAAGGCGGGAAACTCGAAAAACTGGAGCCGTTATGGGACACATTCGATTTCTTCGTCTATACTTCAGGTGAAGTTGCAGCAAAACCTACGTTTGTAAGGGATGCAATTAACCTGAAAAGAATGATGATGGTTGTTGTTTATGCACTGATTCCGGCAACTCTTTTTGCATTTTATAATACAGGGCTCCAGATCAACATTGAACTGGCTAATCTCGGAAAGACTGCAATTGACGGCTGGAGAGGAAGCATTGTCGCGCTGCTTGGCAGCGGATATGATGCGGGCAGTATTATTTCCAATGCAATTATCGGAATGCTCTATTTTTTACCGGTTTATTTTGTTTCATTTGCAGTTGGAGCTTTCTGGGAAATATTGTTCGGGGTAATCAGAAAACATGAGGTAAGTGAAGGATTTCTTGTCACAAGCCTCCTGTTCCCCCTCATAATGCCTCCCGGAATACCGATATGGCAGGTTGCACTCGGTATATCATTCGGAATTGTCATAGGGAAAGAAGTTTTCGGTGGTGTCGGGATGAACATAGTCAACCCTGCTCTTGCCGGCAGAGCCTTTATGTTCTTCGCATATCCGGCACAGATCTCCGGAGATGCAGTGTGGGTTGCAGTTGATGGTGTTACAAAAGCAACCCCCCTGGCAAAATTTGCAGAAGGATTCCCTCAACCCGATATTTCCTGGCTGGATGCCTTTATTGGTACAATCCCCGGATCTATGGGAGAGACATCAGCTATAGCATGCCTTATCGGGGCATTTATTCTGATCGCTTCCGGTATAGGTTCCTGGCGGATAATGGCCGGGGTCATGGGTGGAATGGTCGGGCTGTCACTCCTGTTTAACTTTATAGGAAGTGCTACAAACCCGATGTTCGCGTTAACACCTGAATGGCATTT
>JAGLQR010000158.1 GCA_023136725.1 Candidatus Aminicenantota bacterium | reverse complement strand
GCCTTTATTTTCAACCGGCTCTTTTTTACTTGTTTTCCAGCCGTTCTTTTCCCATTTCATATACCATTTTTTATTAATACAATTAACTATATAAGCACTGTCCGAGTATAATTTTATCTGAATATCGGTACTCTTCATTTCTCTGAGTCCCATAATACATGCCTTCATTTCCATCCTGTTGTTGGTAGTATTCCGTTCCCCGCCAAATATTTCCTTTTTTTTATCACCGTAAAATAATACTGCCCCCCACCCTCCGAGATTATCTTTGAACTGATTTCCGGAGCAAGCTCCATCAGTATAAATTTCAACAAGTCTATTCATCTTAAAATTTCTCCAACCAAATAATAATACTATTATACAATGAATCAAAAAAGATTTTAATAAATATTTGTTAATTTGCAAATTTCTTTATTTTAGAGTTCAATAGTTTTGACTTTTTAAATGTTTTTTAATAAAATAAAGTCAAATGGCACGTAATATTAAATTTTATGAACAATACTCAATGGTATGTCAGGTAATCACAAAACCATCAAGGCTTTTGATAATAGATCTTTTAGGTAGAAATAAGATGAATGTATCTGAACTTCAGGAAAAAACTCAATTATCTACTAGCAGCCTTTCCAACCATCTGAATGCATTGTTTAAAATGGGTGTTCTTAATAAATCAAAAGATGGTGTTTACGCTTATTACTCCCTTGCAGATGTAGGCCTTCTGAAGATCATTGAAAACATGTCAAAATTTGTTCTTAAACTTTCTGAGCATAAGACAGAATACCTGAGAAACGAATAACCCTTTCTTAATTCCTGAAGAATTTAACTGGTAAACAGGTCTGCCATTCTCATTCCCGAATTAACTGATTTGCATCCCGCTTTTAATAATATTCTATCTATTTATATCCGAACAGCATCGAATAGATTATCAATGCTGTAAGAGCAAGTCCGGTCAGTAGAAAAGTCATACCCATAAATGTAATAAATCTGTCAAATCTCTTGTAGATATTCTGTTTAACCAGTTTGCCTTCAAGTTCACCGGATTCAACAAGTCTTTTATACTCCTCAGGCCTGTCATTTTTATACTCCTCAAGAGGGACCAAACCTGTAAATATTACCTTATCCATCGGAAATGATTCCGGCCTCAGGTGAGTATTGAAAAAATGTATCGTAAATATGAATCCGATAGCAAGCAGCGCTTCATCAGAATGGATTATCATTGCAACATTAATTACCCATCCGGGTAGAAGTTTAGTGAAAAATTCGGGGAACCATAATATAAGGCCCGAGAGCCCTATTACAGCCACTCCCCAGAACACAGCAAAATAATCGAATTTTTCCCAATATGTCCATTTACCGTATTCAGGGCGCTTCCCGAATCCAAGGAACCATTTCAATGAGCCCCAGAAATCCTTAAGATCTTTCATGTTGAACATCATTCCGTTCTTGCTGAAAATAAATTTGAATATTGAAGTTTTCTCCTTTCTTTTCAACTTGAATAACTGAATAACATGAAAGAAGAAATATCCGAAGGTCACAATTGCAGCGAACCTGTGTAACAAACCGGCATTATGAGCCCCTCCTATTATATTTGCAAAGAATGCCGCCCAGGGCATGAAAGAAAACTTCAGGATCAGTCCTGTAAATGCAAGAGTAAGAAAACTGAGAATTACAAACAAATGGGTAAGACGTTGAGAGAGTTCAAACCTTTGAACATATACCTCTTCATGTCCGTGAGCCTGCTTCTTCCTGAGTTTCATGTTCTTATAAGATCTTGGGAACCACAATAATGTGTGAATTCCAAAGAATGTAAAAACACTAATCAAGAGCAGTGTCATTGCCCAATAAGTATAATAAAGGATCGGGTACTTATTTCTGTCGTGATGTGTGGCATGGGTAAGATATCCGGTAAATCTCTCATTTGCATCTTCATGACACTTCTGGCAGGTATTCACTATATTGTTCATTCCGACGCTTGAATCGGGATCATTGGTAGGGAGGATCAGGTGGGCATTATGACAGTCGGAACATTTAGCTGACTTTAAATACCCTAATTGATAGGTCTTCCCATGAACTGTATCCAGATATGTTTCTGACAGCTCTTTATGGCACTCACCGCAATGATCCGTCACCTCCGTCATGAACTGATCCTTGGTTATATCCTTTATCTTATGTGCGGAATGGCATGTGATACATGTGGGGCGGTCCTCTTTTCTGTATTGTTCAGATGTAAAATGGATGCTTCTTATGTAATCGTTGTAGATTCCTCTGTGGCACGATGAACATGTGGCCTGAACATTTTTGATATGGGTGGAAGACTTTTCATCTTTACTGGGTAAAATATAGTGTTTATTATGACAGTCCGTACAGGATGCACTCACAAGAAATCCCTTCTCGGTAAGTTTTTGTCCATGGATACTTTGTGAATAGTCATTGATAACTTCTTTCTGAGATAATTCATGGACCCTTTTTACATCTGAGTCCTTTTTGTGACATTCACCACATAGTGACGGGATATTGGTTTTATATATGGGAGAAGTATCGTCCCGATGAGATTGTATGGTATGTGAACCGTGGCAGGTTATACAATCCGGTGCATCTTTCACCATATTCTTCTTTGCAATACCATGTCCGGAATTCTTATACTCTTCACCCGTACTTATATGACAACTTGCACAATCAACTTTGTTGGCAGTCTGACATGGCC
This sequence comes from Candidatus Aminicenantota bacterium, assembly GCA_023136725.1. Lineage (GTDB taxonomy): Bacteria > Acidobacteriota > Aminicenantia > UBA2199 > UBA2199 > UBA647. The sequence goes on along the minus strand of JAGLQR010000158.1, from coordinate 2,415 downwards.
TGTTTAACATCGGATTTACATCAGAATGACATTTTACACAGGTCACTTCCATATGAACTGAAGATTTTATATCCTCTTTATTAATGTGCAGTGAAACTTTTTTGCCATTGACCATCTTACCAACATTCTCATCTTCATGACATTTAAGACATGCTTTATCCGAGACACGGAGAACTATTGATTCCTTTCTAACTTTATGGGGCAGATGACAATCTGTACAAGCAGGAATTGAGCCCTTACTCTTCTCCCATTTCCTGTTCTCAATAACCTGTTTATGTACATCTTCTATCCTGGTATGACATTGCATACAGGTACTGGCAATATTTCTCGGGTGAATTGATGATGCCTTGTCAGTATGGGGAAGTATTTTATGGCTGCTGTGACAATCGACACATGTTGCTGACACAGACAACCCTTTTTTGAATAATCCTTCTCCATGAATACTCTGGCTGTAATTTTCAATAATATTTCTCTCATTTATTTTATAGATCCTGGCAACAGGTGCTCCCTCCCTGTGGCATTTTCCACAGAGATATGGAACATTCATTCGGAATGATGGTGATTTAGGATCAGTTACGAGAGCTATGTTATGTTTCCCATGGCATTCAGTACATGACGGTGCATATAAATGATCAGTTTTCAGAAATTTCCCGTGAATACCGGCATAAAATTCTTCCTGGGGTTCATCATGACAATTGCCGCAATTAACAAGTGCAAGTTTTTCCTTGTGAGGAAATTCTTCAACATCAGCATCTTCATGACAATTTATACAATCCTGGTCCTTATGAACTGACCTGTTATGAATCTTTATGTCTACAAAAAGAGATACTTCTATCCCTCCCCTGATAGTTGTAAGGCTATCATCCGAGTGACATTCCATACATGTTTCATTATCGGAAGAGGTTAAGTAAAGGGGGATTATGAAAAGAAAAACTGATAATAAAACTAAATTTACTTTTTTAATCAATGCCAACTCCTTTTACTATCTATCAGGTTTATTAACCTAAAATGTATTTAATTAACTAACTTATACTTACTGAGAGGAAATTGTTAAACCTCCGTATTCATAGAGTTGACTCACAATTATAAAATCCATTAGTTTTATTATAAAGATTTAAATTATAAAAAAAAATTAACATAATAATTTTTTGTTTTCAATAAATAAAAATTAAAAACTATTTTTAGCTGAAAATTCCATAGGAATTTTGCAGAAATCTAAGGTCAAGTTAAAACTTTGGTAGTAGTGTGAGCAAGCAAGAATACACCAAAAATTAAGACCATTCTTTATTTACATTTTTTTCTTTAAGACTATACTTTTATTAAATATTCTTTTAATCAGGTGAGCAGAGGTGAAAAAATGAAATTTTTATTATTGCCGTTCAAATCAATATTCAAAATATTAAAATTAATAAAAAGAAATGTGGTTTCTCTCCATAGACTTATCTGGGGGAAAGGGTGGAAGAAACTGATCCTGGCGATTATGGTAACAACAATAGTCCTGGTTGTTCTCGGATCTATAACCCTTGATGTTACTTCCAGACCTGGATTTTGTTCAACCTGCCATTTCATGCAGCCCTACTATGATAGTTGGGCAAATTCATCTCACAAAGATGTAACTTGTACAGATTGTCATTTTCCTCCCGGTCTGAAAAACAAATTGAAGGGTAAAATGACCGCTGCATCAATGGTAGTAAACTATTTCACCGGGGTATACAAAAAAAGCAAACCATGGGCCGAAATATCAGATGCTAGCTGCCTGAGAAGCGGATGCCATGAAACAAGGAATCTCAAGGGCAAAGTGAAATTCAAGAAAAATATTATCTTTGATCATGCCCCGCATCTTGAAGGCCTCAGACGTGAAAAACAATTAAGGTGTACTAGTTGTCACTCTCAGATAGTTCAGGGCTCTCATCTTTCCGTTACAGAAAGTTCCTGTTTTTTATGCCATTTCAAGGGGATCAAGGAAGAGGGAGCGGTCATCTCCAAATGTACAAAGTGTCATTTACCTCCGGTTAAAAAAGACAATGAAGATATTGAGATTGTATACGATCATACAAATGTCATTGCCAGACAAGTAAGTTGTTATAAATGTCATGGAGAGATGATTGTCGGAGATGGAGCCGTCCCGAAAAACAGGTGCAATAATTGCCACGCCGAGCAGGAAAAGATCGATCAATATGACGAAACATCCTTCCTCCATAAAAAACATATAACTGACCATAAAGTTGAATGTATTCAATGCCACACTGAGATCCAGCATAAATCTGTTGCAAGAACCGAGGAGATCATTCCAGAGTGCAGTTCGTGTCATACCGATCCTCACAAACTGCAACTGATGATGTTCACAGGAAAGGGCGGAAAAAATGTCCCGGACCATCCAAGCACAATGTTCGAATCCGGGTTAAATTGTAAAGC
>JAGLQR010000157.1 GCA_023136725.1 Candidatus Aminicenantota bacterium | reverse complement strand
ATAAATTAGATTGAATCAGGTTCCGACGCATTTTGTTCATGCACAATTCGGGCATGTCGGACACTTCTCATCAGGCAATGGTGCTCTACTGAAACTTCTTGTTTTATACATAAACAATACTATCGACATCTGCATTTAAAAAAAAATTAATTTTTGAGATGTTTATGGTTGAGTTCTATATAAGACCAGGGAGGTTAGAATGAAAAAAGCCATAATTCTTTCGATAGTATTGTTAATGATAGTGTGTTTCCTGTCCGCAAAGATTGAATATGATGTAAAAAAGCCGAATTCATCATCAACGTGGGCCAGGGGGAGTACGAAATTCATTAAGTGGGACAAGAAGGGGGATACATATCCGAATATCAAGATCAGGTTATATACCTCACCCGCGAAAGTTAAGGTTCTGGATATTACAAATTCCACGACTAACAACGAATCATTCAGCTGGAAAATACCTAATGGAGTTGCCCTGGGAAAATATTTTGTCAGGGTAAGAACACTCAATAATGCAAATTGGGGTGACAGTGATGAATTTGAGATAATAGCAGGTAGTGGGGTCCAAGTGGGTACATTTGATGATACATTGAGAAAAGTCAAACAAAATCCTTTATTATATCCTCATGAAGGATTAAAGAAACCCAGAATTGATAATCTCTGGCCTTTCCCTCCCGGCGCTTTAAAACCGGGTGTTCAGCTTTTTCTTAAAGGGGAGAACTTCGGGACAAAAAAAGGGAAGATTCTCTTGAAAGGGAATTTCCCGAACGGGCAAATCGAATTAAATAATGTCACATGGGAAAACAGTAAACAGGTAAATGGCTTCGTCCCTCAATCAGCAAATGGTCTGCCGAACCAGCTTGTTGATGTGATTTTAGTGAATTATTACAATTTGGCAAGTGATCCCAAGAAGAACAAGGGATTTGAAGGGAGAGAGGAAAAAGTTCTTACTGCAGATGCTGTAGGTGTAAAATGTGGTATTGATGCTAATGGTAACAGATGTAACAATTATAAAAAATCGGAACAGGGGCTGAATGAACCGGCTTGCTCAAATGAATATGCGATTTGTGGTTGGCATTACAATGTATGGGGTGCTGTAGGAAATGATTTTGGTAATGATTATTACTATATAAGCCTGAAGAACGGATGGACTTTTAAAAGTATGCAGAAGGTTGAATGGCACAAGAGTTCAGGAGATGAGAAATTGTGGGGGCCGACCCCGTCTTTCCCGACCGGAAAAACCGTGTGGAATCCATATATAGGTTGGTTTGTTACGCCAAATGATGAAGTAAAATATAGAATTAAGGTTATAGTTGAAGGGCCTATCGGGACAAGTTATAAATAGAACTAGAAGAACTATCTGATATAGAGCTTACGGTATGTCAGAATGAACGGGAGGGGCATAGCCCCGTCCTTTTATTGTAAGAATAAATCAGGTACCGCTGCATTTTGTCCATATGCAATCCGTGCAGGGTTGCATTTCTTAATAATATCAATATTGAAATTAAGTTCCTCAGAAAAAATTATTATTTTTTGAGATAATTTCTCCTGAAGTGTATATATAACCAAAGGAGGTATATATGAAAAAAATAATTGTTTTTTCAATAATTGTTTTACTTTTGTCAATATTTCTTGCATCAGCTGAGGTATATGTAATAAAAAAGCCGGATGCATTATCAAAGTGGTCCAAGGGGAGCACTAAAGTTATTAAATGGGACAAGAAGGGAGATTCGTATCCCAATGTTAAGATAAGACTTTATACTTCTCCAGGAGAAGTTAAGGTTCAGGATATTACGAATTCAGCTCCTAACAATGAATCATTCAGCTGGAAGATCCCTTATGGTACCGACCTGGGGAAATATTTTATCAGGGTAAGAACACTCAATAATGCGAAGTGGGGTGACAGTAAGGAGTTTGAAATTGTAACAGGGCAAATAAAACCGGGAGTTCTTAAGGATGCCATGAGGAGGATCAAACAAAAACCTACATTTAAACCGCCAAAGGGGTTTATGACGCCAAAGATCAAGATTATGCTTGATGACCCTTTGGGAGCAATGAAGCCAGGCACAAAACTGATTCTGCTTGGAGAAAATTTCGGCACGCAAAAGGGGAAAGTAATAGTTAAAGGGAATTTTCCGGGTGGACAATTTGAATTAATAAATGTCAATTGGGTAAGTACAAAATCAGTGAATGGTTTTGTACCGCAATCCATTAATGGTCAGCCGAATCAGAGTGTTGAAGTAATTCTTGTCACCGCCTTTAACTTCAAAAGTGATCCATGGAAGATGTCATTTGAAGGAAGAGAAGAGAAGGTTTTGAATTCAGATGTGGTCGGAGTGAATTGCGGGTCTGATGCTAATGATAATATCTGCAATAAAGTTGTGGACTGTGAATCGGAGTTTCTCCCCGGGCCATTTGGAGGTAAATATGCAATTTCCGGATATCATAACAATGTGTGGGGTGCGGTAGGTGATGATGTAGGTAATGATGTGTTCTCTATAAACCTGAAAAACGGGTGGGTTTTTAAGAGCATGCAGAAAACAATCTGGAAGAAAACTTCCGGAGATGAGGTTCTTTCAGGCCCGGCCCCATCCTTTCCTGCAGGGCAATCATCCTGGGCTGCGATAATTCACTGGAAGGTCACGCCAAATGATTATGTCATGTATAAGATCAAGATAATTGTTGAAGGGCCCATAGGGACAAATTATAAATAGAAATAACATTTCTTTCTCAGGAGGGGTTGTTTTTCTATAAGAAAGACCGGGCGGGGCTGATGCCCCGCCCTTTTTATTTTGAGAATAAATTAGATTGAATCAGGTTCCGCCGCATTTTGTCCATGCGCAATTCGGACATGTCGGGCATTTTTCATCAGGTAATGATGCTCCGCACATCGGGCATGTAATGGAGTTCATATCCTGATTGTTAGTTATAACCTCTCCAATATGTTTTTCCAGAGCCTGTGCTATTGCATCCGGGATGGACTGGATCAAAGCTCCATTGTGAAAGGTCGGTTCCGACCCCCCGATCCCTTTAAGCTGGCTCACGACCGCTTCAGCCGCGATCCCGCTTCTTAGTGCCAGTGATGTAAGCCTTCCGATCGCTTCTGCATCTGCCATTGTAGAATATCCGCTCTTACCGATAGAACAGAAAACCTCAAATGGTTTGTGGTTAAAGTGTGAAATTGTAATATAGAGCCTGCCCAGTCCCGTAGAAACTTTGTGAGTCATTGACGGGAGTGTATCCGGCCTCCCGAGAGGCTCAGGATTGCCTTCTTTATCCATATTGTTAAGCACCTGTATTGCACGGCATCCGTCCCTGTATACAGTTATCCCCTTCACTTCCATGCCGAATGCCATCATATAGGCATCGGATATATCTTCTCTTGATGCATTGTTTGCAAAATTGATTGTTTTTGAAACGGCACTGTCCACACTCAGCTGGAACACTTCCTGCATTTTTATATGATTATCAGGTGAGATCTCAGAGGCTGAAACGAAATAATCGGGAACCGTTTCATCTCCGTGTTTCTCTTCCCATTCCTGATAGAGAGGGTGGAAATCTTTTATCTCACTATCCAGGATCTTAGAGATGATCTTGAATGCAAATATGGGCTCGATACTGGATGAACATCCTGCTATCCTGGATATTGTCCCGGTTGGAGCGATCGTCAGAACAGTTGCATTTCTCATCTGCTTCCCTTTGTATATCGATTGATCAATACTCGGGAAGTTGCCTCTCTCTTTCGCAAGGCCTCTTGATGCATTCTCCGCTTCACTTCTGAGGAAAGTTACGAGTTTTCTACCGAATTCAAGTGCTTCATCTGCATCATATCTAATCTCTTTTTTGATTAGGATATCCGCAAAACCCATAACTCCCAAGCCTATTCTCCTGTTGCTCTTAGCAATCTTGTCTATCTCTTTTAAAGGATATTTATTCATATCTATGACATTATCCAGGAATCTTATCCCCATCTGGATAACTTCTGAAAATCTTTCCCAGTCGAACATATCCTCTTTGTCGGGAGAGAAAAAATTTGAAACATTAATGGATCCGAGATTACACGATTCGTAATCATGAAGAGGCTGCTCTCCGCAGGGGTTTGTTGCTCTGATCGGGCCCTGCATTCTTGTCGGATTCAGCTCATTCACTTTATCAATGAATATCAGCCCCGGATCGCCTGTCCTCCAGGCGGAATCCACTATCAGTTCCATTATTTCTATTGCGGACATTTTTCCTACGACCTCACTGCCCTTGGGATCGATCAGGTCGTAAGTTGTTTTATTCTTAACTGCTTCAATAAAATCATATGTGATTGCAACTGAAATATTAAAGTTCAGGGCAGTTTTTCCGTCATCTTTCATCGTGATAAATTCTTTGATATCAGGATGATCCACTCTCAGAACTCCCATGTTGGCGCCACGCCTTGTCCCACCCTGTTTTACAGCTTCAGTCCCGGCATCTATTACTTTAAGAAATGAAACAGGCCCGGATGCTATCCCCTGAGTTTTTTTTACAAAACTACCCTGGGGCCTTATAAGTGAAAAATCAAATCCGGTTCCACCCCCCTCTTTGTGAACAAGGGCGGCATTTTTTACTGTTTCAAAGATCTCTTCGAGTGAATCCTTGATCGGGAGTACAAAACAGGCGGAGAGGCACATTCCTCTGTCAGCTCCTGTAAGAGTTGGAGAATTTGGCATGAAATCTCTGCTCATCATGGAATTGTAGAATTTTTCCTCCCAAATTTTTCTGTCCTCTTCATTTTTTTCCGCTTTTGCTACATATTTTGAGACCCTTTCGAACAGGTCGGAAGGTTTTTTTTCTGTCAGCTCCCCATCAGCATTTTTTTTGAAATATCTGGCCCGTAGAATTTTCAAGGCATTTTCTGAAAAATTTTCCATCCATCTCCTCCTGGTATATCTAGTTACCAGAAAATTTTAAAACACTACATATGGTGTGTCAACTCTTTTTTTTGAAAAAATTTTTTTTATTTGAAAAAAAGTGATTTTTTTTTGAAATTTCTTGACATTTAAAGTATATATATATTAAGATGAATGGGAAGAAATGGGACAAAATGGGATGAACAGGCGATTCAGGGGTAGTTATACCCTAAAAATAGACGACAGGGGCAGAATAATTGTCCC
>JAGLQR010000156.1 GCA_023136725.1 Candidatus Aminicenantota bacterium | reverse complement strand
GTTCGAGCCCAGTACGGCTCACTTAATCCCCATAACCGGCCCGTTCGTCTATCGGTTAGGACACAGGGTTTTCAACCCTGCAAGAGGGGTTCGATTCCCCTACGGGCTACTTTTCCTTCAACTCAACTTTTAATGACTAAAAAAAACTGATATAATTTTTTTACCAGAATATTAAGGAGTGAATTATGAAAAATTTCTTAAAGGCCTTTTCAGTATTTTCAGTGCTATTTATTTTTATGTTTATTTCAATAAATGGTCAGAATAAAGTTGTTTACAAAAAGAAAACCAAGTTCCCGGTGTTGGATTCCATAAAGAAAGAGAGGGCGAAGAAAGCAGATGAAAAAAAGAAGATAACCGGTATCATAATCGAAAAAAATAAAAAAATAGAGAAAAATAATGATGATAACGAAAGGACATTGTCAACCGATCTCAAAGGCGTTTTCCCTCCCGCATCAATAAAAGATTTTAAATCCGTTTTTCATTTCAAACCTGTGGCTCAATACTATACAAGCACATGCTGGAGTTTCTCAGCCACATCATTCTATGAGTCGGAAATATTCAGGATCCACAAAAGGAAGATCAAACTTTCGGAGATGTGGACTGCATATTATGAACTATTGGCGAAAACAAAAAGATATATCGAAGAGAGAGGCCATTCTTTTTTCTCAGGAGGCGGGGAAACAAATAGTGTAAGCAGGATCTGGGAAGAATATGGTGTTGTACCGGCGGAGGCATATACAGCTCTTCTGGAAAAGAACAGAAAACATGATCATATCCCTGTCATGAAAGAGATCGAACAAATATCTTGATTTTATAAAAGAGAACGATCTGTGGAATGTAAAAGAGAATATAGCTCATATCAAGCTGATACTTAACAAACATCTGGGCGCTCCCCCTGCTTCATTTAAATATGAGGGGAAAACATATGAACCAAAAATCTTCTTTAAAGAAGTTGTAGGACTTGACATGGATGATTACTGCTCTGTTATGTCAACAAAATATTTTCCATTCTACTCAAAACATGAGTTCAAAGTTCCCGATAACTGGTGGCACAGCAAAGACTATCTGAATTTACCTCTTGATGTGTGGTATGACGTGATCAGAAGATCTACAAAAAGTGGATATTCTATTGTAATCGGAGGAGACGTTTCAGAACCCGGAAAAGTCGGGGCATCAGATATTTCCTTTATCCCCTCTTTTGACATTCCTGAAAGATATATAAACCAGGATTCGAGAGAGTTCAGGATCTATAATAAAACAACAGATGATGATCATGGTATCCACCTTGTCGGTTATAAGAAAAAAGCCGGAAAAGACTGGTTCCTTATTAAAGATTCAGGCAGGTCAGCCAGACTCGGGAAATTTAATGGATATTATTTTTTCCGGGGAGATTTTGTGAAATTGAAAATGCTGACATTTACGATCCATAAAGATATGCTTAAAAGTATACTCCCTAAAATTAAATAGAAACTTATCAGTTATGACAAACGGAAAAGGTATCCTTAAAGAAGTTTTTTATTTCCTGTCACTGGCGATTCTGCTGGCATTTTTTCTAACCTGCCTGTTCTTTCCTTACAACTCAATTATTGCTAACAGATTTTTGAAGTTCGGTTTTTACCAGTCAATATTATTCGAATTTTTCAAAATATTTTTTCCTTTCATTCAGATAAGTATGCCAATAGTATTCTCAGGTTATTTCACTCACAGAACCATTTCATCATTGTCAAATATCAATATCGGTAAAACTTTGAGAGTCATTCTTGTCACTTTGAACATTGCTGTAATAGCCGGGGGAATTTCACTATCCACTTTAATTGCCGTGAACAGGAATTCTCCTGCCGGATCGTCACTTCTGTTTTTAATTGCAGGAGGTTTTATATTCATTATAATTATCCGCTTTGCTTTCAAGTTTACAAAAAAGAGTTTCAGGAAAACTATCTACCTCACAGCTCTGACAATTTTTTTTCTTGTCATGATCCTGTTTACATTCTTCAATAACAATAGAAGCTCCAAAAGCCCTAACATCCTGTTTATAGTTGTTGATACACTCAGGCCAGACCATACATCAATAGAGGATCCGGAACTCGGAACAACCGCATATCTTAAAGATACTCTCCTTCCCGATTCTATATATTTCAGAAAAGGTTATTCAAACTCACCCTGGACACTCCCTTCAGTATCATCAATGATCACTTCAAGGTATCCGTCACAATTGGGAATAAGGAGTCTTATTTCAAAAATTGATGAGGAAGATTTCACGATCACCGAATTGATGAGAGAGGAGGGGTACAGGACCGGAGCTGTGATCAGTCATATCCTTCTGAAGGAGAGCTACGGGATATCTCAGGGGTTTGATTATTTCAATGACCGGAATATTTCCGGTGAATTCGGGAATCATATTGCGATCAGCTCTCCCGGCGTCACTAAAGATGCAATTAATTTCATTCAGGCAAAAAAAGGTGGTAAATTTTTCCTGTTCCTCCACTATTTCGATCCTCACTATATATATCTGGATCATGAAAAAGAGACAGAATATAAAGGGAAGTTCAGGTCCAAAGATATCAGTTACCTTAGAGAGCAGATAAGGAAGGACGAATATTCCGGTAAAGACACAGAATATCTTAAGTATTGCTATAACACTGAAATAAGGTTAACCGATTTTTATATCGGGAAAGTTATTAACGAACTTAAAAGATCAGGCATATATGAAAACACAATTATAATTTTCACTTCAGATCACGGAGAGGAGTTTATCGAGAGAGGCTGGCTGGGGCATAGTACAACTCTTTACAAAGAGCAGACCGGTGTTCCGATAATTATCAAACCTGTAGACAAATCACATCTCAGCCTGAGAAACTTTGAAAATATACCGGTATCAAACATAGACTTAGTCCCCACATTGATATCAATGGCGGGCCTGAAAAGAATGCCGGGCATTTCGGGAAAAGATCTATTTAATTCAGATCCGGACAACCATGATTTCTTCGGTGAAGTCTCTCAAAAAGAGTTCGGTTCTGATATCGAACTCGTTTCTGTAACATGGCGAAACTGGAAAGTGATAAAGGATTTAAATAATAATCGTTTCGAACTTTATAATATTAATGAGGATATTGAAGAAAAGGAGAATATAATCGGGAGTGTTCCAGACATAAGTTCCAAACTCAAATTGAAGATCCAGAAATGGATGAAGAATATGAGAAAACCGGGAGCTAAAGGGAAAAAGAGACGTTCACTTTCAGACAGCGAAAGGGAAAAATTGAAAACTCTCGGATATATTAACTAGGATATTTCCCTGAATATGAAAATAAAATTCACTTCAAATTTCCCGATTATATTAGCATCGTTAGTATTCCTGTTAGTTTTTACTTTTTTATCAATAAAGCAATATAAGGCAGACTCATCATTCCCCCTTGAAACTGAACTTTCAGGCTTTAACACAGATTATTCAAAAAATGAGAAAAGTTCCTCTATTTATGGCAAAGATCTCTCAAACAAAAATATTTACCTGGCATATTCCTCATATACAAAACTTCGTCACGGAAAATATTCCGCATCTTTCCATTTTAAGGGGCCCGTATCAGAAAAGGCCCTGTGCATAATTGAGATTGTCTCCGATAAGGGGAAAAAAATCCGGTCCAGATCCGGAGAAATAATTGTTTCAGGCAGTTCCGTTCTAAAACTGAATTTCAAATTATCAGGTGAAACAGAGATCGAACCAAGGGTAGTATACTCCGGTGGAAGTAAAAGTGTTAAATTAGAAAAAGTTGTCTTCACAAGATCCAGCTATATGTATCAGGCAGATAAGATAATTCTGAGATCTCTCTACCTGGCTCCGATGTTTATTTTTGCTCTTCTCTCATTTTATTTTGCGTTGAGCAATGATGAGAGGTGGCGGTCATATCTGGCAGTTTTCCTCACCTATACCGGGATATTTCTTATAGTAAAATTTGCATGGATGTCTGAAGATGCACTTATAACATTAAGACATGTTGATAATTTTCTCTCCGGCAACGGGGCAGTTTTTAATCCCGGGGAGAGGGTTGAGGGATATACTCACACTTTATGGTTCTGGCTCGTTTCCCTGTTAAGATTGATCGGTTTCCCTCCCAAAGGGGCAATGGTACTTCCCGGGGTTATCTTCTCTGCCGTCTCGCTCTACCTCCTCTTTTTTGTTCTAGGGAGAGGGGCTGACAGAAAAGTAGCGATCAGTTTCAGCGGTGCTTTACTTATCGGAATGAGTTCATTCATTGATTTCGGAACAAGCGGCCTCGAGAGCTCTCTCTCATATCTGCTCCTGATCATATTTGCTGTTTTTATTACAAGGGGATGGTGGGAAAATCACCCGGCAATTCTTGGTCTGGTAGTCACATTAATGACTTTCAACAGGCCTGATTTTGGTATTTTCCTTATTTTTGCCCTTATTTTCTATACTTTTTATTACTTCAGGAGAAGGATCCCGTTGAAAACTGTTTTATTATACGGATTACCTCCGACAATTCTCCTCGGAATTTATGAGATATTCAGGATGGGATATTACGGTTCTGTCTTTCCAAATCCGTTCTTTGCAAAATCCGGAAGTTCATCATATTTCTCACAGGGGATTCTCTATCTTGGTGATCTTCTAAAAGGGAGCACATTTCTTATTATAATAGTACTTGCATTATTAGTTCTTCTGTTAAAAAGAAAGGAAGTTGATCTCCCTGCGAGGGGATGGATCTTTGGAGCAGGGGTATTCTATGGATTTTTTGTTATACGGGGGGGAGGCGATTTTATGCACGGCAGGTTTCTTCTACCTGCAGTACTCCTTATTGCTATCTCATCCTCGGGAGCATTTGATAATTTCTTTGATAAGAACATTGTGAGGCGAACATCTGCAGTTTTTTTGATTATCGCTGCACTTCTTATTTCAATCTCTGTAATCCCCGTCCAGAAACGGGGAGGGCGGATATACAACCATGGTATTGCTGATGAGCGGTTTACTTTCTACGGCAATAAAATATTCCCTTTATCACAATTAATGGATGATAACCATATATTCATGTGGAAAACGATCGGTAATAATTATCATTACCTTACAAAGAGAGCAAAAAAGAAGATAAAAGTTGCATATCATACTGTCGGTTTCATCGGATACTATTCAGGGCCGAGAGTAAATGTAGTAGACCGGCTGG